>JAKIST010000133.1 GCA_021648495.1 Draconibacterium sp. | reverse complement strand
TAGTAATTTTGTTCTTTTTCAAGGCGTAAAATCTGCGAATAGCCAAAGCTATTTAAAGGTTTTACAACGCAGAAAAAGGGCAAAAGAACAAGTCAAAATGTAAAGTTTATTTGCTAACATGCCCTTAGGGTTTGCGAAGAAATAACATGACTGGAATTGACGAAGTTATTTTGTACGATAACAAGGCAAAAAACGTAGCTATAGCCATAGTTACAGCGAGGCTTTTTAACGAAGTTAGCGTGCAAAAGAACGAGTTAAAACGGTCAGGTTATTTCATCACAATCCCTTAATCCAATATTAACCTTCATCCAACATCAACAGGGATTCTTTAGATTCCATTATATTTGCAATCCTTAATGTAAAACAATTAAAACATAAAAATATGCTGCCAAAAATAAATCCAACAACTACAAGCGCCTGGAAAAACCTTGAAGAGTATTATTTCGGTTTCGAAGGAACTCATATAAAAGAACTTTTTAAAAACGATGCTGAACGTTTTCAGAAATATTCGTTAAAATTTGAAGATACACTGGTTGATTTTTCAAAAAATATAATTGACGACACTGTTCGCGAATTGCTTGTAGAACTTGCCAACGAATGTGGTTTAAAAGATGCCATCAAAGGTTTCTTTTCGGGAGAAAAGATTAATGCCACCGAAAACCGCTCGGTATTGCACACTGCTTTGCGTAACCGAAGCAACACACCTATAATTGTTGATGGCGAAGATGTGATGCCGGAAATAAATGCCGTTCTCGACCAGATGAAAGATTTTTCGGAAAAAATTATTTCAGGGGAATGGAAAGGATACACAGGCAAGGCAATTACCGATATTGTAAATATTGGGATTGGCGGCTCCGACCTTGGTCCGTTAATGGTTACCGAAGCTCTGAAACCTTATAAAAAAGAAAATATTAATCTGCACTTTGTTTCTAATGTTGACGGAACACACATTGCAGAAACCTTGAAGAAAGTTGATCCGGAAACAACACTTTTTATAGTTGCATCAAAAACATTTACCACGCAGGAAACAATGACCAACGCCAACTCGGCAAGAGACTGGTTTTTAAATTCAGCAAAAAATGAGGCATTTGTGAAGAGCCATTTCGCAGCGGTTTCAACAAATGCCGAAGCAGTTTCGGCTTTTGGTATCGACACAAAAAACATGTTCCGTTTTTGGAATTGGGTGGGCGGCAGATATTCATTGTGGTCGGCAATCGGACTTTCAATTGCATGTGGAATTGGGTACAAAAACTACATAGAACTGTTAGAGGGTGCGCACGCAATGGACAACCATTTCAGCGAAACCGATTTCGATAAAAACATTCCGGTTATTTTGGCATTAATTGGCATTTGGTACAATAATTTTTATGGAGCAGAAAGCGAAGCTATTTTGCCTTACGACCAGTACATGCACCGTTTTGCCGCATATTTTCAGCAAGGAAACATGGAGAGTAACGGAAAATCTGTTGACCGCAACGGCGAGCAGGTTGATTACCAAACCGGTCCGATTATTTGGGGAGAGCCGGGAACAAACGGTCAGCACGCTTTCTACCAGTTAATTCACCAGGGCACAAAATTAATTCCCTGCGATTTTATTGCCTCTGCAATTAACCACAATCAGCTGGGCGACCACCACCCAAAATTATTGGCAAATTTCTTTGCACAAACAGAAGCGATGATGGTTGGAAAAACCAGCGAACAAGTTACTGCCGAGCTAAAAGCATCTGGTAAATCGGAAGAGGAAATTGCAGAGTTGCTTCCGTTTAAAGTGTTTATGGGAAACATTCCAACCAACTCGATTTTGTTGAAGAAACTCACTCCCCACTCACTCGGTGCGTTAATTGCAATGTATGAACACAAAATTTTTGTTCAAGGTGTAATCTGGAATATTTACAGTTTCGACCAGTGGGGCGTTGAATTGGGAAAACAACTGGCAAATGCAATTCTACCCGAACTAACCAACGAAACAGAAGTTACCGAACACGACGCTTCTACAAACGGATTGATAAATGCTTATAAAAAAATGCGATAGGGTGTCGCGAATTCCGATTCGCGATTTATTTTTAAAAACGGCGATTCGGAAATCGCCGCACCCGTTTAATACAATATCCTCGCCTTTATTGTGTGGGGTATTTTTTTGAGCTCTTGTAAAATAACTTTACCTAATTCGCTTTCTATATCTATAATTACATAACCAATATCGGTATCGGTTTGTAGAAATTGAGATGCAATATTGATTTCTTTTTCAGTAAAAACAGAATTTATTTCGTTTAAAATACCCGGTACATTTTTATGAATATGTAAAAAGCGTTTTTTCGTTTGGTTAGGTTGTAACGAAATTTGTGGGAAATTAACAGTTCCGATAGTTGACCCGTTATCGCTGTAACGAATAAGTTTCTCGGTAACTTCGGAACCAATGTTTTCCTGAGCTTCCGAAGTGCTTCCTCCAATATGAGGAGTTAAAATTACATTGTCGAACTCCTGAAGCACCGAAATAAATTCTTCAGCGTTCGAAGCCGGTTCCTTTGGAAAAACATCAGCAGCTGCTCCTGCCAGCAGTCCGTTTTTTAACGCATCGGCAACCGAAGTATAATCAACAACCGAACCTCTTGAAGCATTTATTAGCAGCGAGCCTTTTTTCATTTGTGCAACTTGCTTTGCCGAAATCATATTTGCTGTTAACTCTGTTTCGGGAACATGCAAAGTAACCGCATCAGAAATTTGGAGAAGTTCTTCCAAAGAGTTGCATGGAGTTGCTTTTCCAAGACTTAATTTTTTTTCTACATCATAATAAAATACATTCATTCCCATCGCTTCGGCAAGAATGGAAACCTGCGAACCGATGTGTCCGTAACCAATAATTCCCAAATTTTTGCCCCTCACTTCATAAGAATTACGGGCAGCTTTTAACCATGTTCCTACATGCGCTGCCGCATTTTTTGCAGGTATCTCGCGCATTAACATTATAATCTCAGCAATTACAAGTTCGGCAACCGATCGGGTGTTCGAAAACGGAGCATTAAAAACAGGAATGCCAAATTGCTTTGCCGATATTAAATCAACCTGATTTGTGCCAATACTGAAACATCCCACAGCAAACAATTTTTTTGCTTTTTTTAGAATTTCACGAGTTAGCTTAGTTCGCGACCTTATTCCTATAATGTGGACATCTTTAATTTTTTGTTCCAGTTCATCCGGGCCGAGTGCGGTTTTAATGTATTCCACATTTGTATAACCTGCTTCTTTAAAATCATTACGTGCTGATTCGTGGATTCCTTCAAGCAATAAAACACGAATCTTGTTTTTATCGAGAGAGAATTTCTTTACCATTGATTTTTTTTGTAAAAATAGAAAGCATTATTTTATCTCGGTGTAATGTGGCGGATTATTTTATAAAACTTAAAGTTGCTCGAATTTGTACAAATTCCAAGAAATTGAAATGGCGGAAATAGGAATATCTGTTATTGTTAACTCAACTTTTCCGCCAATCGGGCAATTTCCTTTTTAGGTGAAATATTTTCATATAAAATTTTATAAACTGCTTCCGAAATGGGCATATCAACGTTGAATTTCTTATTTATCTCATGAATGGAACGAGAAGCAAAATATCCTTCTGCAACCATATTCATATCTAACTGAGCGGTTTTTATGGAATAACCTTTTCCAATCATTGTCCCAAACTGCCGGTTCCTGCTAAATTGTGAATAACAGGTAACCAACAAATCGCCAAGATATACCGAACTTTTTATATCGCGGGTGATGGGATGAATTGTATCAACAAACCGTTTAATTTCCTGAATTGCATTCGACAACAAAACAGCATGGAAATTATCGCCGTAACCCAATCCGTGAGTGATGCCAGCGGCAATAGCAATAATATTTTTAATTACCGAAGAATATTCTGTCCCCCAAATATCGTCTGAAACAGAAGTGAAAATGTAGTCGCTTTTTATTAGGTAGGCAAAACTTGCTGCCTTGTCTTCATTTGTGCTGGCTATTGTTAAATACGACAGTTTTTCGAGCGCAACTTCCTCTGCATGGCAGGGACCTGCAATAACGCCCATGTTCTCGAACAAAACATTAAAGTATTTATTTAGGTATTCAACCACCAAAAGGTTCTCTTCCGAAACAATCCCTTTTATTCCCGATAAAATATATTTATTGCTGATGTTTGTTTTTAGCCTTTTAAGAATAACGGGTAGATAAGCCGAGGGAATGGCTAAAACAAGAATGTCCGATTCTTCTGTAATTTTGTTTATGTCGTTGTAAAAACTTATTCGGGCAGTATCAAACTCAACACTCCGCAAATAGCGCGGATTGTGCTGGGTTTTTTCGAATTGCTCAATCGTTTCAGGTTTTCTGAAGAACCAGTTGATGTTTTCAACATTTTCGAGTAGCATTTTCGAAAGGGCCGTTGCCCAACTACCACTGCCAATTACCCCAACTTTGTTTGTTTTAATGTTCATTTCCCTTATTTCGGAGGGCAAATTTAGAAATATTTTCTTAGTTTATTTGCTTTTTATGAAACACGATGCAATTACCAGCTTCGTAATCAAACAACACAAAATAATTATACCGAACTCTAAAAACGTATTAATTTATTGAAATGGGTTGAAACACATTTCTCCTAGTTGGATAAAAATACATCTCTTTTTCATGTTGATCTAAAATAATATCGTAATTTCAGAAAGTTAAAAACGCTAACTCTTTTAAAGAAAAATAAAATCAAAATTATGCAGAAATATATCCTGTCGCTCGATGCCGGAACAACCAGTAATCGGGCAATTCTTTTTAATCATTCAGGCGAAATTGTTGGTTCGGAGCAACAGGAATTTGAACAGATCTATCCGAAAGCAGGATGGGTAGAACATAATCCGGTGGCAATTTGGGAGTCGCAGTTAAAAGTTGCGCAAGGTGTAATTAAACAAGTAGGAATTTTACCTTCGCAAATTGCCGGAATTGGAATTACCAACCAGCGCGAAACAACCATTGTTTGGAACAGGGAAACGGGAGAACCCATTTACAACGCAATTGTTTGGCAAGATCGTCGGACAGCAGGGTTTTGCGATAAATTAAAAGAAAGAGGTTTGGAAAAAACCATTTCTGAAAATACAGGGTTGGTAATCGATGCCTATTTTTCAGGAACAAAGATTAAATGGATCCTCGATAATATTGAAGGCGCGCGCGAATTGGCAAAAGCCGGGAAGTTGGCATTTGGAACGGTAGATACATGGCTAATTTGGAAACTTACAAACGGCAACCTTCATATAACAGATGTTAGTAACGCCAGCCGGACACTTATATACAACATTCATACTTTGCAGTGGGATGAGGAATTAATGCAAATTTTGGATGTTCCGGTTGAAATTCTACCCAAAGTAAAACCGAGTAGCGAAAAATATGGTTTTACTTCAAAGGAACATTTTGGAGCTGAAATACCCATTTCAGGAATTGCCGGCGACCAGCAGGCAGCCTTGTTCGGGCAGATGTGCATTGAAGAAGGGATGGTGAAAAATACTTATGGAACAGGTTGTTTTGTTGTGATGAATACCGGCGATAAACCAATCGTTTCAAAATACAAACTGTTAACCACAATTGGCTGGCAAATTGACGATAAAGTAACTTACGCACTCGAAGGCAGTATTTTTATTGGTGGTGCAGTTGTACAGTGGTTGCGCGACCAGTTGGGAATTATTCAATCCTCTTCGGAAATTGAAGCACTGGCGTTGCAGGTTGAAAACAACGGCGGTGTTTCGTTTGTACAAGGATTTGTGGGACTCGGTGCACCGCATTGGGATCAATATGCAACCGGGGCAATAATCGGCTTAAGCCGTGGCACCGGGAAAGCTCATATTGCACGGGCAGCACTTGAAGCTATCGCATTTCGTTCCATGGAAGTTATTGAAACCATGGTTAAAGATTCAGGGATTGAATTAAATGAACTGCGCGTTGATGGCGGCGCGGCTGTAAACAATCTACTCATGCAAATTCAGGCAGATTCAATTAATACTAAAGTTGTGCGCCCAAAAATTACAGAAACAACTGCGCTTGGAGCCGCATATCTTGCGGGGCTCGCTGTTGGTTACTGGAAAAATATTGATGACGTTAAACAACAATGGCAGGTAGATAAAAAGTTCATACCAATTTCTGATAAAACTGAAATTCAGAAAGTTATAAAAGATTGGAAAAAAGCAGTTGAACGAAGTAAAAACTGGTACGATTCCCATTGAAGGTTTTTGTTCTCTTTAGAAAAAGTTGATATTGATCTGAAATTGAATTTTACCGTACTGCTCAACAGGCTTAAAGTCTTAGTTATCAATAACCCCATACTTTTCCCATAGTGATTCCTATGGAAAGCTTGGGAGTAAATATTGTGAAAATATGTAGTTTTGGTGAGATTTTTTTTTTGAACAAAAATAATATCAAAACGAGCTGACAACTAACGATTTAAATTTCACTTGTACTGCTGTGTAATAACAATTTTACAAATACTGAATTCAAAAAAAACAGAAAACAGAAATCAATAAAATATGAAACGGAATTCGAATCTTAAAAAATTACGGAAAAAAGATAAAAAGTGGGACATTGTAATAATTGGCGGTGGAGCAACTGGTTTGGGATGTGCCGTTGACGCAGCTTCCCGGGGATATAAAACACTTTTACTGGAACAGATTGACTATTCAAAAGGGACATCGAGCCGGAGCACAAAATTGGTACACGGCGGTGTCCGATATCTTCAGCAAGGTGATGTTTCGTTGGTTTTTGAAGCGTTAAAAGAACGCGGTCTGATGTTTAAAAACGCTCCACATTTGGTTAGCAACCAATCGTTTATTATTCCAACCTACGATTTTTGGGGTGGCCCTTTTTATACGGTTGGGTTAAAAGTTTACGATTTAATGGCGGGCAAATTGGGGTTGGGGCCATCGATGCACCTTTCGCGCGAAGAAGCCATTGAAGCTTTGCCAACAGTTGAAAAGGAAGGATTACAAGGCGGTGTAATTTATCAGGACGGCCAATTTGATGATTCGCGAATGGCAATAAGTTTGGCTCAAACTGCGGTGGATTATGGAGGGACCGTTGTTAATTATTGCAAAGTTACGGGTTTGATAAAAGAGGGGGAACTGATTTGTGGCGTGAATGCGGTTGACCAGGAATCGGGAGAAGAATATTCAATAAAATCGAAAGTGGTAATTAATGCAACCGGGGTTTTTGCCGATGGAATAATACAATTGGATGAACCGGGAAAAAAAGATTTGATAACCCCGAGCCAGGGAATCCATATTGTTTTAGACCGATCATTTTTACCCTCCGAACATGCAATTATGGTTCCGCATACTTCCGACGGGCGCGTAATGTTTGCCGTTCCGTGGCACAACCATATTGTAGTGGGAACCACCGACACCTTAATTGAAAGCCACTCGCTTGAACCGGTAGCTTTGGAATCGGAAATAGATTTTGTTTTGGAAACCGCCGGGCAATATTTGGTGAAACAACCTTCAAGAAAAGATATTCTCAGCGTATTTGCCGGATTACGCCCATTGGCAAAACCTGAGGATGAGCAAAAAGCAACCAAGGAAATATCGCGCAGCCATAAAATTCTGATTTCTATTTCAGGATTAATTACTATTATTGGCGGAAAATGGACAACATACCGCCGGATGGCCGAAGATACAATTGAAAAAGCAATTATGCTGGGAGGTTTGCCCGAAAGAAACTGCATAACGCAACACCTTCCAATTCATGGATTTCGAATGGACATTAATGTTCATACAGATTGGATGGCGCAATATGGTTTAGATAAAGAAAAAGTTTTGGCAATTGGTGAAGAAGAGGAAACTTTAGCTGGTTTTTTAAGTGAAAAACTACATATTTACAAATCACAAGTTGCCTGGGCAGTGCGAAAAGAGATGGCCAGAACTGTTGAAGACGTGTTGGCACGCCGAACCCGGGCACTGTTTCTCGATGCCGGGGAAAGTGTGAGAATAGCTCCTGAAGTAGCGGATATAATGGCAAAAGAGTTAAATCAAACTGAAGACTGGAAAAAGGATCAGGTAAAAGCATTTGGGACTGTTGCAAAAAACTATTTTTTTGATAAATAATTGGAATTATTATGAATGAAATTTTTGGGGAATTTTTGGGTACTTTTATTTTAATTTTGCTCGGAAACGGGGTGGTTGCCAATGTTAATTTAGATAAAACACATAGTAACGGCGCGGGTTGGATCGTTATTACTGCCGGGTGGGGAATGGCAGTATTTGTTGCTGTCCTTGCCACTGCCGACATGAGTGGGGCGCATTTAAACCCTGCGGTAACAATAGGCCTGGCATTTAGTGGATTGTTTGAATGGGCTAAAGTAATTCCGTTTATTCTTGCACAAATACTGGGCGCAATGTTTGGTGCGTTAATGGTTTATCTCTTTGTTTACGATCATTTTAAAATTACAAGTACTCCGGGCAATAAAAAAGCATGTTTTTGCACAGCACCTGCCATAAGGAATTTTAAAAGTAATTTTTTTTCTGAAGTGCTTGGAACTTTTGTTCTTGTTTTAGCTGTGTTGTTAATTGCATTGCCGCAATTAGAATATGAAAATTTAGGTAGTACAAAAGTTGGATTGGGCTCTCTCGGAGCCTTGCCCGTTGCATTGGTTGTTTTTTCAATAGGTTTGAGCCTTGGAGGTACAACCGGTTATGCAATTAATCCGGCACGTGATTTAGGGCCACGAATTGTACATGCTTTTTTACCGTTAAAAAACAAAGACAACACAGATTGGGAATATGCCTGGATCCCTTTTCTTGGCCCATTGGTAGGGGCAGGACTGGCATCTTTGGTATATTTGTTTGCTGGTTATTTGTGTAATTGTTAGCTTGTAAATTCTGCTTTGTTAAAAGAATAATAAGTTCAATTAAAAAAATTGTTACTACTCAGCAGGTCTAATAGATTGAATATAAAATACTTATAGCTATTTAAATTCTCGAAAAATTTACTAATAAATAAATGTCATTTCTTTAATATCCTGATAATCTATAAATTAACAAAATAAATAAGTTATTAACAAAAATGTAACTCATTGATTAACAATGAATATTACTGCTGAGTAGTAACAAAAAATTAAAATGGAAAATAAAATAAGTGATAGTTCAATAAGATTACGCGAAATGATTGAAAATGCAATTGAAGACGAAATAATTACGCGCGAAGAATACGACAAGATTATTCATATTGCGTTGGAGGACGGTGTAATCGATCGGCACGAGCAGGCTTTGTTGAGCGAATTGCAACAAATGATTGAAGATAAAGTGGTGAAATTTGGTAAAAAAAAATAGCATCCATTTAACCTCGTATGTTTGCAAACATACGAGGTTAAAGAAAGAAGTATTCTATTTGTCAATCGGGAATTGACTCTTTTTTTAACCTGATTTATAAGCCGTAATTTAGAATTCTTAAATAAACTCTATTTTATCATGAAGAAATTTCTGAAAATATTAGTACTGGTAATTGTGTTACTCGTTGCCGGAGTTTTGGGTTATACTTACATAAGTTTTAATTATTATGCACCTAACGATCCAGAGATAGAAGTTGATCCCTCTTCGCAGCAATATTTTCAGGATTCGTATGTGGAATGTCGGAGTGCATTTCGGTTTCAGGCCAATAAACTAAGTACGAAAATTGATAGTGTACAAATATTCTCGCGAATTGTACCAAGTAAAACAGACGATGATTTAACACTCGATTTTTGTTATGTTCCTGCTCAAAAGGAAACAAAGAAACTGCTAATCTTAACTTCGGGAACGCACGGTGTTGAAGGTTTTGTGGGCAGTGCAGTTCAGAAAATGTTTATGAACGAAGTGTTGACCGTTGAAATGTTGGACAATGTGGGAATTTTGTTTGTGCATGGCATTAATCCGTTTGGATTTAAATATGTAAGGCGGGTTACCGAAAACAATGTTGATTTTAACCGGAACTGCGACACGAACAAATCCCTCTTTTCATCGAAAAACAGCGGATACAACGATTTGTACACGATGCTAAACCCTGAAGGAAAAGTCAACACCAAAAGTTTGAAAAATAAGTTTTTTCTCGTGGTTGCCATTGATAAATTATTGCAGGAATCAATGGCAAGTTTGCGGCAGGCAATCTTGCAAGGCCAGTATGAACATAAAAAAGGACTCTACTTTGGTGGTGATAATTTTGAACCGCAGTTGGCTATTTTAGGTGAAGTGTTTAAGAAAATTTCGCTTGATTATGAATCGGTATTCAACATCGATTTACACACCGGATATGGCGAACGGGGAACATGTCACCTTTTCCCAAATCCTATTGACGATTCAAAAGTAAAATCTACACTCGAAAATATTTTTGATGGATACCAAATTAACTGGGGCGACTCGGATGATTTCTATACTATTAATGGCTCGTTCACCGATTATATCGGAAAATTATTATCCGATAAATTTTATCTGCCCATGTTGTTTGAATACGGCACCTTAAATTCGCAGACTACAATTGGTTCTGTTAAGTCGCTCCACAATATGGTGTTAGAAAACCAGGGTGCTCAATTTGGTTATAAAAGTACAAGCGACAGCCTAAAAGTGAAGCACTCTTTTATGGAGATGTATAATCCTTCATCAGAAAAATGGCGCACAAAAATCATGATTGATTCCAAAGCTATTTTAATTCAGGCAATGAAAAATTATGATGATTTGTAGTGGATTAGTGAAACTTTCAAAATAAGTTCATCGAAGTTGACGAAGTTATTTTGAATGTTTCACTTAAACCAATCCTGAGTTTAAAGCCCATTCTAATAAATAGGCAACTCCTATTCCAAGATAATTTCCAATTGCATAACCTGCTATTCCAACTACAAGGCCGGTCAGTATTATTTCTTTATTTTTCAATGCGGCGGCAACAACAGGTACGAACGGAGGGGAACAAATTAATGCACTTCCCGAAATGATTACCGTGTCGGCATCGATTTTAAAAATACGGGCAATTAGCACATGCAGAATATGGGAGCCAAACATTGCCAGGCCAACATAATAAAAAAGATCGAACGAAACA
>JAKIST010000132.1 GCA_021648495.1 Draconibacterium sp. | reverse complement strand
TTTTTAAGTTCTGTCATAATTCTAAATTCTTGTTATTTTATTTCGCTACTTTTTTTGCGCTTGTCAATGCCCCGGCAAGTTCTTCATTTGGTTTTGCAATGCTTCCACCCTATCGGTGTGGGCATAAATTACGGCAGCTATTTTTGTAATAGTGAATAAATTAATGTTATACTTTTTTTTGATTTCGGGAAAACAAAAGGATGAGATATTCATTCCTGACAAAAAACGTTTAAAAATCTGAAACTGGGACACGGACTTTCCCAAGTCCGTGATCTTCTACTTTTTCTTCGACTTGGGAAAGTCGAAGTCCCGAAAGTCGAACTTCCCATGTCCGATAAGACAAATTGTTTGGAAAATAAAATGGCTGTTTCATTTTGTTGAATCAGCCACTTTTAGCGATATAATGTACAGTGATTACCTGTTCACAACAACTTTTTTGGTAGCTAAGGTTTTTCCGTCACCTTCAATATTGACAAAATAAATTCCATTGGACAGATTTTGTGTGTTCCAGGTAACAGTTTTTTCAACAATTCTGTTGCCCTGATTGATTATCTGAACTTTTTGCCCGGCGATATTCATAACCGATATATTGATTTGTTTGTACCCTGCATCTTTAAAAGCGATTGTAGCGTGGTCAGTCACCGGGTTCGGATAAACCTTCAGTCCAACACTCGCGCTTAAATCGTTTCTCGCGCTGGTTACACTAATTGTGTATTCAGCTTCGGCGGCAAATACTGTTGCTACCGTACCACCAGCTACATAAGGAATTCCATCGCCATCAGAATCGTTTCCCGTTTCGCCACTTGGTTCGGCTTCGGCAAGTAACATTGGATTATAAATCTTATCAAAGAAACGAACATAAATAGCGGCTGCGTCAACCTGGTTGCCAACAATTGCGGCATCGCGCAAACCACCAGCTAAAATTGCCAGGTTATTTGGTGTGTAAATGGCAGTGTTATTCCCAATTTCAGTTTTGAAAATAGTTAACTCAGGCACATAAAAATTATCAATAAGAAACTGATATGCAGCATTTGCCCCGTTTAAATAATCAGTATTATTGGTAAGTTGGTAAGCAGCATACAAACCTTGTGCAACTGCTGCCTGAGCAACTGCAGTTTTTGCTGAAGTGGCTGCTCCGGTACCCACTGTGTAACCGTTAGCAAAACCCCCGTCTTCATTTTTCAGCATGGTTAAAATAAAGTTGGCTTGCGCATTCAAAGCGTCTTTTGCCATTTGCTCAAGTGGTGTTCCTGCAAATTCGTTGGCAGCCTTCGAAAGTGCCAGTAAAATATATCCTAAATTAGCAGTTGTCACTTCCGTTCCCATCGAAACAGCGCCACCGCTTAAATTTGAAACATCAACAAAAGTACCTTCTGTTTGATTAAAATGCATGGTCAATAAATTCTTCACCAAAACCATACTTGCACCAGCCATCATATCATAAGGTCCCATTATTCCGGTTTGCGACATTGGAGCAGGAAATGGGTTGCCATCGAAAACATCGTGGTACGCTAAATGTGCCGCATCGTTGATTGAGGGATCCATCATATTTTTAAAACTTATGGTTCCGAGTAACAACGAAACCTGATCGAACAGATGGCTGCTCGCATCAATCACTTCAAAACCAGTTGGTTTTGGTGGCATAGTTTCATGAACCATGCTTTCGGTAACTGCTACGCGATGCGGAAAATACTTTATTCCGTTTGCCGGGTCGTAAGTTGCAGGGGCAACCATTCCCAGTGTGCTACCATCGTAAGCAAATTTGTTTAATACAAAAGCTACTTTATTAATACTTTCAGCAGATAGTACCTGAACAATAAAACCATCGAGATTGTTTCCACCATAAAAAACGTTATTGTTTGGGTCGAAATTTGGACTTCCAAGCGAATCAGGAGAAACAACTCCATCGGCATCAATTCCGTTATCGTCGGCATCGTGAAATGCCCCCAACATATCTTGTGCCCAATAGTACTGTTTCCACAACGATTGTCCCATTGCAGCAGGGTTCAATACCTTACTGAATTGAGAGCGGTCCCAGCGCAATGAAGCAAAATCCATTGCAAAATCGGGTGCTACGGTCTGTGGTAATTGCGGGTTTCCCGATTCAAATTCAGCAAACTGCGGAAATGGGTGATCAGGTGCCATTTGATTTGCCAAATAGCCAAAGTGCATAATCATCATCATCATTTCATCGTCTTCCTTAAAACCGTTTACCATACCTCCGGTAAATTTACCATCAATACTATCGGGTTCCATGGCAGCCATTTGCCCTAATATCGGTGCCCACATCATATGCAGGCCAATTCCCGAACGCGAAACAACAGTACCTAAAAGGTAACGCGAATATTCGTAACCTTCAATTCCGGCAGCATAAGAAATGGAGTCAGGAACGTTGGGAACCATTGGATCCAAATCATCCAGATTATATCCTAAATCTTCGGAAAATGGTTCGCCGCTTAAAAACAGTTCGTTGGCAAACAACATTTGATCTGCTGTACGAAATTCCGTGTCGTTTGTAATAACCAACTGTGCATTCACCGAAAAGGCAACCATCAGGAACGCGCTAAATAGAGTAAAAACTTTTTTCATAATTTCTAATTTTAATAATTTATGTTTTCAGGCGAAGAGTAGGTGAAAAATTAATTCCTGACAGATAAAGTAGATTTTTTTTATTTTTTGGGAAGAGGGAAAGATGTTAATTATGGATGTGTGTGGAAATGATGAATTAATTCAGGTTCTTGCTTTTTCTGCGGCAAGTTTGAATGATAGAAATTCGCGTGAATTATCTTTTGGCTATCTGCATTATTTACAAATCATTCTATTCCGAAGCCAAACTACTTTGACTTCTCGTAACGAAAATTCATGAATAATGCAGGCTCTGACATCTGTAAATAAAAAATCCCGGGGGTTTACCGGGATAATTTTTAAAGCGTCTTAATTTTTAAACTGTGGTTTTTCAAATTGGGTTTGTATTTGAGAGCAAATAATCCTTGCTCTCCATCATATTTTAAATATTTTACTTGAACTTCTTTGTTTTAAATACAATTCAAAGTAAGGCAGAATATATCGTTTGTATGTGATTTTATTTGCTGAAAAAGGGAGTTTAATATACTGAAAAGAACCTGCTAAATTTCTTATTTAATGCATTTCTATAATGTTTGTAAATTTAAGTGTTTGCTGAATAAAGTTTGAGGTTCATGAATTTTATAAAATCAGGTGTTTACTTCATCGGCTGGCTGATGATTTAGTTTTGTAATAGTAATGGGAAGGAAATCGAATTTTATTGACTAACACGAATGGCTCTATTTAAAAACATTGTTGTCGTTTAAATTTTGTTTTTTCTACTAAAAGAATTTTGTCGATATTTTCAACAAACATTTTTTTAGTGTCTTCTTTTGTACGTCCAATTCCCGATGTCATTGAAGGTTTCCCCTCTAAAGGAATGTAAAGAAATGCGGGGATTCCGCTAATCCCAAATACCGAAGCCAACTCCTTTTCAACCTGTGTGTCGATTTTATATATTGTAATTTTTCCAGCATACTCTTTCGAAATTTCTTCTAAAATAGGACTTGCAATTTTACATGGTCCACACCAGTCAGCGTAAAAATCTATTATTGCAGGTTTGTCTCCTTTAAATTTCCACTCTTTGGGTGAATTTTCGTAGTCCCAAACTTCCTTTAAAAAAATTGTTTTGTTCAGTTTAACCGAACCTCCACCGGCCTCACTTTTGGCAGTCACAGTTTCCGTTGTTATTTTGCTCTTTTCGTTGTGATTGTTTTTAGCCTGGCAGGAATTGAGGCCTTGCAACGAAAAAACTGCGATTACCAGGATGAATACTAAATTTTTCATTTTTCTTATTTTTTAATGTTTGTTTATATTGTATTGTGAAAAATGGAGTCAACTCCAAACAACTCTTTCTATCTGTTCCGCAAAAAGCTGTTAATTAGTGTTTGTCAGTAAAGTCCGACTTCTTCGTTACGCTTGCCATAAAAACAGTCATCCCAACGCGTCGGGACTCCTTTATTTTCTGACTTCGCAAGCCTCGAAACAATTCGGGGCAGGCTTCGAATTTGAACTTTCTATTCCAAACACTTTATTTTATGGAAAGACTCTAATTAATCCCTAACAATGAATTTATTCTTATTTTGTCGAACCCTACAATCATTTGTCCGTTAATGTCGGTTTGTGGAACACCTTGTTGACCGCTCCTGCGGACCATTTCCTCTGCTGCTTTTTGGTCTGCCGAAACATCTACTTCGCGATATTGAATACCATTTTCCTGTAAATGTCTCTTGACTGTAGTACACCAAGTACAGGTCGGAGTAGTATAAACGGTTACATTTTTTCGCGGCATTTCACCATTCGAACCGGCAACAACAAACACAGATTTTTCAAAAATAGCATTAAATTGCTCTGGTTTGTGACAACCTTTTACAATATTTTTTAATACGCCCTTTTCAAAATTTAGCAGGGAAGGGACACTGTCAATATTGAATTCGCCATGAATGTCACGGACTTCGCTTACATCAGCATAATAAAGAACAGTGTTTTTGGCAATTTTACTTGCTTTCGCATAATTCTCAAAAGCACAATCGCTTTGTTCTGAACCTTTTTTAAACAATAACAACCAGGCGTTTTCATTCGACTGGAGTTCTTGTTTTAAGACGTTTATGTTTGAAATTCCTTTCATCTTTTTTTTATTTGTCTATTTTTTTTATTTGATTAAATAAGCTCGATAATTATTAACGGAAATATTAATTAGTGTTTGTCCATAAAGTCCGACTTCTGCGTTACGCTTGTCATAAAAACAGTCATTTACAAGAGTAAACTCCTTTATTTTCTGACTTCGCAAGCCTCGAATTAGAACTTTCTGAATCAAACACCGACTTTATAGGCAGACTCTAATTAAAATGGTCTAACTCGTTTCATAATGCAAATATGTAAATATTTATATAACTAACTTTATATAACAATTGGTATGCCATTTTCATATTTTCCAAATTTGTCAGTTATAATAAAAAAATGTCAGGTTTTTTTTTATTTCCACGCAACCTTTTCCATTCAAATGTAATCTAACAAGTGTAAATTTTAAAATTATAAAGTAAAATGAAAAAATTAGGATTATTAATTGCTGCTGGATTAATTCTATGGATGACGGGATGTCGCGATAACGACTATTACTCATTGAACGATATGTGGATTGGATTTGGGATTTTACAGGGAGTTGAATCAAATTCCTATCAGATTAAAATGGACAATGGTGACGTTTTAATTCCTGTTGCATCAAATTATCGTCTGGGTTGGGAAGAACGTTTCGATAATGGCGGGCGGGTTATGGTGAATTATACCATTTTAGATGAAAACTTAAACTCTGCCGGCGAAGTTGAAAGTTATTATGTGAAGTTGAATTCCATTGATGACATTTTAATGAAAGGAGTTATGGATGTTACCCCTGAAAATGAAGACAGCATTGGAAACGATCCGGTAATTGTTCAAGATTATTGGATGACAGATAGTTTGCTGACCTTTAAATTGAAATATTGGGGATACAAGCAAATTCATTTTTTGAACTTAGTAAAACAACCCGGCGTGTTATCTGAAGAAAGTCAGCCCATCGAACTGGAATTACGCCATAATGCCAACAATGATGACGATGCAATTCCGTTTACTGCATTTGTCTCTTTTAGTTTGAATGAATTGAGAATTGAAGGATTAGATTCTGTTCAGTTTGTTGTGACTTCGAAGGACTACGATGGAAAAGAATTTTCGGAAGAAAACATATTTAATTACAGTGATTTGAATTAGTATCTGAAAGTGAAGATACGAGCAATAGTAATTTTTTCATACAAGGAGATGATTAAATTGCATTACATCCCTTGTATTTATTCAGCCGGTCAAGCGGTCTTGCGATTCAAACTGTCCCCCTCAAATGAGGGGAACAGTTGAGGAAAGTGGTACGGCTCGACCTTGACATTTCCGAAACAGGAAGTAACAAAACTGACAATTGTAAACACATGAAAACAATTAATTCCTGGTCGTTTGACTAGTGTCATGTCAAGACTCAAGATTCGGGTACGTCATTCCCCGCATTGCGATCCCTTCGGTAGAACTCGTTTCGAAATCCATCGCTACAGGGAGTGATGCTGAAACAAATTCTCCCACAGGGATTGCTATGAGAGGCATGACGCTCTGAAGTAGGACGATTGACTTGACAATAGTTTAAAGAGGTGCTTGTTTTGGTACTTTTTTTTGTATTCGAAGTGAAAGTCATTTGTAGTCTCCTTTCATTTTGTTTATTTTGAAATTAATTTTTCAATAAAATATTGATATGAAAAAATTGGCATTAGCTTTTCTCGCAGCAATAGTTTTATTTAGTTGCATGCAAAAAGAGACGAAAACCACATCAATTGGAAACTACGTTCCCGAAACTCCTCACTTAAGCTCAGACATTATGACACCCGAAGTACTTTGGTCGTTTGGCCGTTTGGGTGGGGCGCAGGTTTCTCCCAACGGGAAGACGGTTTTATACACGGTTACTAATTATAATATTGAAGCGAATAAATCGTACCGCGACATTTATACGATTCCAATTTCTGGCGGCAAAGCAAAAAATATTACCAACTCGGCGGCGAAAGAGTTTAATGCAGTTTGGCGTCCCGATGGCAAAAAAATTGGATTCCTATCTTCGGTTTCGGGTAGTGTCCAAATGTGGGAAATGGATCCAAATGGCAACAAGCCCAAACAAGTTTCTACTATTGAAGGAGGAATTTCAGGATTTAAATATTCTCCCGATCAATCAAAAATATTCTATTTAAAAAGTGTAAAACTGGATGATGATGTTCATGATTTATTTCCTGATTTACCAAAAACCGATGCAAGAATTGAAACAGATTTGATGTACCGCCACTGGGATACCTGGCATGATTATACCTACAACCATATTTTTGTTGCCGATTATTCAAAAGAAAAAATTAGTGAAGGAAAAGACATTTTGGAAGGCGAGAAATTTGATTCGCCCATGAAACCATTTGGCGGCACCGAACAAATTGTATGGAGCCCCGATGGCTTAACGCTGGCTTATACTTGTAAGAAAAAAGTGGGTAAAGAATATGCTGTTTCTACCAATTCCGAAATTTATTTGTACAATACCGAAACGGGTAAAACCATAAATTTTACTTCAGGAATGATGGGTTACGACCAAAATCCGGTTTTTTCGCCCAATGGAAAACTGTTGGCGTGGGAAAGTATGGAGCGCGATGGTTATGAATCAGATAAAAATCGATTGTTTGTTGCTGATCTGGAAACAAGTGAAAAGAAAGATTATTCGGTTGGCTTCGATCAAAATGTACAAGGTTTGAACTGGAGTGCCAATGGAAAATCTATCTATTTTATAAGCGATATTCAGGCCACCGACGAAATTTATCGACTCGATTTGGCAGATGGATCCATTATTAGATTAACCAATGGAGTACACAATTATCAGAGTGTTGTACCTGTTGGAAACGAATTATTGGCGCAAAAAGTTTCCATGTCGCAGCCTGCCGAGTTGTATCTGCTTGACCACATTACAGGGAAAGAGGAAGCTTTAACACAGGTTAATAAAGGCATTCTCGATCAACTCACTTTTGGAAAAGTTGAAAAACGCTGGATGGAAACTACAGATGGAAAACAAATGGCAGTTTGGGTAATTTATCCACCACATTTCGACCCCAATAAAAAATATCCAACACTGTTGTACAATCAGGGGGGACCGCAGGGAACAGTTAGCCAGTTTTGGTCGTACCGTTGGAATTTCCAAATGATGGCCGCCAACGATTATATTATTGTAGCACCAAATCGCCGTGGATTGCCCGGTTTTGGTCAGAAGTGGAACGAACAGATTTCGAAAGATTACGGGGGACAAAATATAAAAGATCTTTTAACTGCCATCGATGAAATGGCAAAAGAGCCATTTGTTGACGAAACAAAATTAGGTGCAGTAGGTGCAAGTTACGGTGGTTTTTCGGTTTTGTACCTTGCTGGAAACCACGAAAAAAGATTTAAAGTTTTTATTGCCCACGATGGAATTTTTAATTTCGAACACATGTACACTTCAACCGAAGAGATGTGGTTTGTGAATTACGATTATGGAGGTGCTTATTGGGACAAAACCAATGCAGCTGCACAACGTTCCTATTCTTTCTCTCCACATAAATTTGTGCAAAACTGGGATACTCCAATTTTAATTGTGCAAGGTGGACATGATTTTCGTGTTCCTTCGGAGCAAGGAATGGCTGCTTTTAAT
The DNA here is from genome assembly GCA_021648495.1 of Draconibacterium sp. GTDB lineage: Bacteria > Bacteroidota > Bacteroidia > Bacteroidales > Prolixibacteraceae > Draconibacterium. Next base: position 2,772 of record JAKIST010000132.1, on the reverse strand, counting down.
GCAGCCGTTTTACGCGGTGTTCCAGCGAAAATGCTTTATTTCCCCGAAGAAAACCACTGGGTTTTGCAAGCACAAAATGGAATTCTTTGGCAACGGGTTTTCTTTAATTGGTTAGGTAAGTATTTGAAGTAAAGTCATTCTTTAACCGATGGTTTCATTCCAAATGAAGCCCTCGGTAGTTTTAATCAAATAATTTCTCGTGGCTCTGCCTCGGAGTTCCCTATATCCTCACCTGAGATTCTGGGGAGATGTCATCCGTCAATTGACGGATGGCAAAGGAGTAAAATAAAGAAAATTTGATTTTCGGTTTCTTTTCCTAACCTGAATAATTCACAAATTGTTCTATTGCAAAGCCAAACTACTGTGAGTAAAGGTGATGCTCATTTTCCGATTCTCGAAATAGCCAAGGCTATTCCTGCGAGTCGGAAATTTGCGCTCACCTTTACTCTTTACATTTTGCCTTTTCATAACGAAAACTCATGAATTAATCAGGTTAAAATTAAAATTATTTGATATTTGGTATTTGATAATTCTAAAGCAGATGAATATCGTTCTTTTCGCACTCTTGAATCATTTCGTCAGACCAAATACTCGACTGAATTTCACCAATGTGCGCTTTTCGAAGGAAGTACATACACAAACGCGATTGCCCAATTCCACCGCCAATACTTAATGGAAGTTCGTCGTTCAATAACATTTTATGCCACATTAATTCAGTTCGCTCTTCGGAACCCCGAATTTTCAACTGGTCGAGCAATCCCTTTTTATCCACACGTATTCCCATAGAAGATATTTCGAAAGCACGGTTTAAAACGCTGTTCCACAGAATTATATCTCCGTTTAATCCTTTAAATCCCTTTTCAGTCGCCGTACTCCAATCGTCATAATCGGGAGCACGACCATCGTGAATTTCACCATTTGGCATTTTGCCACCAATACCAATTACGAATATTGCACCATGTTTTTTTGCTTCTTCCATTTCGCGCTCAAACGGAGTTAAATCAGGATATCTGGCTGCTAACTCTTCGGTATGTATAAAAGTTATTTCTTCCGGTAACTCTGGTTGAATATCGAGGTAGTTTTCACAAACATGAAACTCGGTGCGAATTATAGCAGAATAAATTTTGCGAACTATATATTTCAAATAATCCAGGTTGCGGTCCTCCGCCGAAATTACCCGTTCCCAATCCCACTGATCAACATACAGGGAGTGGATATTTGTTAATTCTTCATCCGGGCGGATAGCATTCATGTCGGTATATAAACCAAATCCTTCTTTAATTTGCAAATTAGCCAATGCCATACGTTTCCATTTTGCCAACGACTGCACAATTTCGGCCACCTCTTCTCCTAAATCTTTCATCGGAAAAGAAACCGGACGTTCAACACCATTTAAATTATCGTTGATACCGGTGCCTCTTTTAACAAAAAGAGGTGCCGTAACTCTGCGCAATCGCAATTCTGAAGCTACGTTTTGTTGAAAAAAATCTTTGATTTGTTTAATTGCATGTTCTGTTTGGCCAACATCCAAAGCCGATTTGTAATTTTTTGGAATAGATAATTTCATTTTATTCAATTTTTATTAATTCTACAAATTTTGGTGGCAAAAATATAATTTACTTTCAAATCGAAAGAAAAATCATCAATAAAGTTTTAATAGACAATCAATTTGTTACAAACAAATAGAATGAATTTCAAAAATAAGCTCAAATAAAAATCGATTATTACTTTTGTGAAGTTATTACATGTCCAATTTCAGCAAAAATATTCCACGGCTTTATTTGATTAAAACCTCGAAATGGTTTAACCTGGTAATGCCAGTTGTTGTATTGTTTTATCAGGACAATGGAATGGGAATGAGTGAAATTTTTCTGTTGAAAGCCATATATTCCCTGGCTATTGTTATAATGGAAATTCCGTCGGGTTGGATGGCCGATGTTTGGGGCCGTAGGAAAACACTGATTTTTGGTAGTATTTTGGGAAGTGTGGGGTTTCTAATATATAGTTTTTCATACGGCTTTCTAACTTTTACAGTTGCCGAAATTATTTTAGGAATTGGTCACTCTTTTGTATCAGGAGCCGATTCTGCCCTGCTTTACGATAGCTTAAAAGCCGATAATAAAACCGACAACTACACTAAACAAGAAGGCTGGATTACATCTGTGGGTAATTTTGCTGAAGCAGTTGCTGGAATTTTAGGCGGATTTCTTGCTGCCATAAGTTTGCGAACGCCATTCTTTTTTCAGTTTGCTGTGGCCGCAATTGCCATTCCTGCTGCAATAACTTTAATCGAGCCCAAAATCAATACAATAAAACATGTCCATTCCATTAAAAAATTGGTTCAAAACATTCGGCAAACGTTGAAAACCAATCAAAATTTACGCTTTTCAATATTACTTTCGGCGGTAACCGGAACGGCGACACTTACTTTTGCCTGGCTGGTACAACCTTTTTTTAAAACTATTGATTTGCCGATAGAAATGTTTGGTATTTTCTGGACTGCATTAAATTTATCAGTTGGTATTTCATCCGTTTTTGCACATAAATTTGAGAAACTGTTTGGAAAACGAAATTCGCTAATGATAATAATTTTGTTGATTGCATTGGGGTATTTTCTTTCCGGAGCAGTGAGGTTGTCTAAAGTTAAAATGAGAATCTGCGATAAACATCTTGATTTCATTGGACTTCAGCTAATTTTTATTCCATAGCTAAGGCTATGTAATAAAAACCGAGCTTCGCCACTAAAACCAATATATTCCTCTCGAAAATCCC
>JAKIST010000131.1 GCA_021648495.1 Draconibacterium sp. | reverse complement strand
AAAGTGATGGACGACCAGATTGCTCCGTTAGTTTATGTGTATGCAACCAAAGGTCCGGATGTTGAGGATCACTTAAACCGTATTAATCAATATAATACTCGTACCGAAAACCCAACATCATGGATAGAAAAAGTTTATACCGGTACTGATTTTCTTGAAAAAATGCTTGCTGAAAGACCGGGAAATGTAGTGGTTATTTCGGGAAATAATGCTAAAAAAACAGAGTACATCCTAAAAACAGTTGAAGCCGGAATAAACGTTTTGGCTGATAAACCCATGGTAATTACTCCCGCCGAATTCCCTAAACTGGAGCAAGCTTTTAAAGTAGCTGACGAAAAAGGAGTTTTGCTTTACGATATTATGACCGAGCGTCACGAAATTACTACTGTCCTGCAACGCGAACTGTCAAAAATTCCCGAAGTCTTTGGGACGCTTTTAAAAGGTACTGCAGAAGAACCAGCTATCACAAAAGAGAGTGTGCACCATTTTTTTAAATACGTGTCGGGGAAAGCACTAAAACGCCCGGCATGGTTTTTCGATGTGGCACAACAAGGCGAAGGAATCGTTGATGTTACCACACATCTTGTTGACTTGATTCAGTGGGAAGCGTTTCCTGAAGTTACACTGGCAAAAACAGATGTTCGGATTGTTTCTGCAAAACACTGGACTACCGACCTGACTCCGGCGATGTTTAAAAAAGTTACATTCCTCGATAAATATCCGGATTATCTTAAAAAAGATGTAGATGGAGATGTGTTGAAAGTTTACAGTAACGGCGAAATTAATTACACGCTAAAAGGTGTTCATGCCAAAGTATCGGTTGAATGGCATTTTCAGGCTCCCGAAGGTACTGCCGATACGCATTATTCAATTATGCGGGGTTCGAATTGTAACCTGATTATTAAACAGGGAGCTGAACAAAATTACAAACCAACACTTTACGTTGAAGCAAATATTAGTGATGGTCTGGAGGCATTTGCCGGTGGCCTCGATAAAGCAATTAACCAGGATCTCGCTGTTATGTACCCAGGACTTCAGTTGGAAAAATTGAGCGACAAAATGTGGAAGGTAAATATTCCCGAAAAATACAAATTGGGCCACGAAGCACATTTTGGACAGGTTACCGAAAAATATCTACGTTATCTAATAGCAGGACATTTACCGGAATGGGAAGTTCCAAATATGATTGTGAAGTATTACACTACAACCGAAGGGATGAAAATGGCAATGAAATAGTTGCCTCCCCTAACCTGAATTATGCAAGAATTCTGTCAATCCACATCTAACTATCATATAATTAGGCGTATAGTCGTGTTGTGATTTTTTATTTAGTTTAGAAAAAAAAACAAAAAAACAATCTATGATTTGATAAGATATTTTATTATCTTAGAGGTATCTAAAGCCTTAAACCATAGATTGTTAATTATGAGCAAAGATACTTTAAAAGAAAACGCAAAACAAGAAACTTTAGAGTTATTCCCAGTCAAAGGTAAAGCTATTGAATTACAATATAGTGGAGAGAAAGTGAGTACTGATGGAGGCCTCCTGATTCTTAAAGAGATTGATAATCAGATAAATATAATCAAAGAATTTACAAATTGCATCAATGACAAGCGAGACTCAAGGTATATTGACCTCAGCATCCAAGAAATTCTTTCTCAAAGAATTTTCCAAATCGCAGCAGGATATGAAGATGCCCTTGATTGTAACACATTAAAAGAAGATGCAATACTCAAGCTATGCTCAAATAAATTGCCTGAAAATGATGGAAACCTTGGCTCTCAATCAACAATGAGTCGATTTGAAAATTCAGTTCAAAGAAGTGAGCTTTACAATATTGCAAAAATGTTTATAACACAATTTATTAAATCATACACAGAAGAGCCACAAGTAATAATACTTGATGCTGACGATACTAATCATAATGCATACGGAAATCAATTACAAATAGAGTTTAACAATTACTATGGAGAGTATGTTTTTATGCCATTGCATATTTATGAAGGATTATCCGGGAAACTGATTACTACAATCCTAAAGCCCGGAAGACGTTCCAAGAGTGTTAATGTATTTGCTATATTAAAACGAATAATAGAGATGCTACGAAAAGCATGGCCAAATACAAAGATTATCTTGCGTGGAGATAGTCATTTTCACTGTCCGGGATTGACCAGTTACAGTAAGAAAAATGATAACATATCGTTCATTACAGGATTAACAGGTAACAACAGGCTAAAAGAGTTAAGTCAGATAACTGTTGATAGTGCAGAAAGAGAGTACAATCAATATAAGAAGCCAGTAAAAAGATACCACACCTTTAGTTATAAGGCTGAGAGCCGGGAGTATGAGGAGAGGGTGGTTGTAAAAGTTGAAGCTAATGAAAAAGGTACGAATGTAAGGTACATAGCAACAGATAATCTTGATTACAGAACCCGGAGCATTTACGAAATGGGCTACAGCCAAAGATGTTCATAAAAACCGGAAGTTGTTTTTGAGCAAGCCCTAAGAATAAAAGAGCACAAAACCTACTTGAAATCTGACAGGACTTCTTGTCATAAATTTGAGGCAAATCAATTGCGTTTATTTATGCATCCTGTAGCTTATGTTTTAATGCACACTATGCAAAAAGAGGTTTTAAAGGGTACTGGATTTGTAAATTCAACGATGAAAACTTTACAATTAAAAGTTCTCAAAACCGCAGCTAAAGTAAAAGGATTAAAGGCCAAGATAAAGATAGGATTCCCGAGAACCTTTGCTTTACGTGACATTCAAACAACAGCATTTAAGATATTTGAAACCGTCAGGTGCTGACGTCACTTGATAAAGCTACCAAGCCTCAGATTGACAATAGATTGCGAGTGGGATAGCTATATCCTTTCCGTAAATTTACTCTCTTTTTGATAAAAAATAACGCACTATTCATAACTGCTCTAAATAATAATTATTTGTTTGCTGCATATCCCCAACAATTTTACGCCGCTGTAGTCAGATATGAAATAAAAAAATGGATTTATTACCTCTAAACTGAGTTTATGCATAATTCAGGTTAGTTCTTCTTAATTAAATTTAGTTTGTGTGAACTGTAAATATTGGATTTTTATTTAGAACATTAAAGATATAAACCATATTGTTATAAGCAAACCTACTTTGAATTCCTATTTCTGAATTCTTTGTTTTCTTCAAAGAAATGTGATATTAATAGGGATTGAGACTAAAAAGAAACCCCCGGTTCTATCGGACCGGGGGTTTCCCTATTTTATATAAATAGATTTGAAAATAGTTTATTCTCCTTCCTGCTCTTTTGCGTAAGCTTTAAGCAATTCATCCTGTACATCAGCAGGTACTTTTTCGTAGGCACTGAAAGATAGATTAAATACACCGCGCCCACCAGTAATAGAACTAAGAGAAGTTGTGTATTTGTTCATCTCTTTTAATGGAACTTTTGCTGAAATTTTTTCCAGCCCTTTTTCAGAACCCATGCCCATAATCATGGCACGGCGACCTTGCAAATCACTCATTACATCACCCATTCTGTCCGATGGTGTCCAAACATTAAGGTCGTAAACCGGTTCCAAAATTTTCGCCCCTGCATTTTTAAAAGCATCGCTAAATGCGTGGCGTCCGGCCAATCTAAACGAAATCTCGTTTGAATCAACGGGGTGCATTTTGCCGTCGTAAATGTAAACACGGATATCGCGGGCATAAGAACCGGTAAGTGGACCTTCTTCCATTTTTTCCATAATACCTTTCAAAATTGCAGGAATAAAGCGGGCATCGATAGAACCGCCAACAATGCTGTTTACAAGGACCAATTTACCTCCCCATGGAAGTTCGTGCTCTTGTATATCGCGGTGGGCAAGTTTTTGTTCTTTATCTCCAATTTTAATCATCTTCTTAGGTTCAGAACCCTCTTCGTAAGGTTCAATAATCATGTGGACTTCGCCAAATTGGCCCGAACCTCCCGATTGTTTTTTGTGACGATAATCAGCCTGGGCTATTTTCGTAATGGTTTCCCGATATGGGATTTTCGGGGTCAGGTAATTCACTTCAATTTTATGAATATGGTCGAAATACCACTTTAAAATATTTAAATGATATTCACCTTGGCCATGGACCAACAATTGTTTTAATTCTTTCGAGTACTCGATTATATATGTTGGATCCTCGTATTTTATTTTATTTAATATTTCGCCTAATTTTTCATCGTCTGTATTGTTTTCAGCTTTCATTGCCACTGTAATCCGTGATGTTGGAAAAGCAATTTTTTCAAATTTTACATCGGCTTCTTTTGTGCTTAAAGTATGGTTGTATTTTGTATCTTTTAATTTAACGGTACAACCTAAATCGCCGGCGACCAATTCATCAACTTTTTCACGGTTTTTGCCTGCTGAAATAAATAATTGTGAAAGACGCTCTTTGTTTCCGGTAGTTGTATTAATTAAGTCGAGTCCCTCTTTAATGGTTCCCGACATTACTTTAAAATAAGTAATCTCCCCAACATGCGATTCAACCGAGGTTTTAAAAACGAAAAGGCTTGGTGACTCCGAAGCGTCCATTTTTACCTCCTGCCCGCTGGCAATGGCACTCATTTTTTTCTCGTTTGGCGCAGGCGAAATATTGGTGATAAATTCCATTAAACGACCAATACCAATATCTTTTTTTGCACAGGTACAAAACACAGGGAACAGGCCACGCTCCAACATGCCTAATTTTATTCCTACACGCATTTCGTCTTCGGTGAGTGTACCTTTGTCGAAATACATTTCCATTAATGCTTCTTCGTTTTCGGCGGCCATTTCAACCAATTCGTTGTGTAACTCTTCGGCTTTATCTTTTTCCGAATCAGGAATATCTAAAATTTCCACTTTGCCACCGTTTGATCCGTATTTGTACATTTTCATCTTCAATACATCAATTATTGAAGAGAAAGCAGAGCCGGCATCGACTGGATATTGAACAACAGTGACTTTATTGCCAAATGTGTTTTTGCATTGGTCGAGAGCCGATTCGAAATTTGAATTGTCCTGATCCAATTGATTGAAAACGAATACCAGGGGAGTGTCAGCTTTTTCAGCTTGGCGTGCTGCTGCTTCTGTTCCTGCCTCAATGCCATTGGTAGTATTAATTACCAATAAACTTAGAGCTGTAACATGCAGCGAAGAAACTACACTGCCACAAAGATCGTCCATCCCGGGTGTATCCAAAATATTGATTTTCTTTCCCTTATATTCAGTATATAATAATGTTGAGAAAACCGAATTGCCATAATCTTGCTCAATTTGGTTGTAGTCAGATACCGTATTTTTTGCGCTTACCTCACCTCTACGATTAATTACTCCACCCTCAAAAAGCATAGCTTCTGCAAGGGTGGTTTTCCCACTGCCAGCATTACCTATTAAAGCAATGTTACGGATTTCTTCCGTTTTATAAACCTTCATAATATATCTGTTTTATTGATTTGTTTTTGACCTTTTCAGTTCGTAATTCTGGTAAAAGGCATCCAAAAATAGTAATTAATTGTTAACAATCAACCCGCTTTTACAAATCTACTTTGTATTGTAAAACATTTTTGTAACAAGTAATTTTATTACATAATTTTTTTGTTTTAAATATTTTTTTCAAATCCTGTTTCTCGTGTACTGATAATCGAATAATTGAGGTTTTTTAGTGTACTGAAAAGATAGTTTTTGTTAACTCCTTAAATCCGCAAGTAAATAATTAAAACACAAAAATATGTTATTTCATTATCTTTCATTCTTTTTGAGAGGGATAGTTTCAGAAAAATGGTAAAAAATACTCCATTATATCCTTACGTCTGTATTTTATTCTTTGCAGGGTAAAATTTATTCTTAGAGTAAAACATCAACATCTTGCCATAATCCTAATACGTTGACTAACAATGATATATGCGATATGAAAAAGCGTACTTATCCAAATTTTTCATATTTAGAACTTTGTTTTACTTTAAATCAACTGGTTATATGGCCGCTTTGTAAACAATTTCAGTATCCATTCCCGCCCTTGGTATACCCATCTTCCGGCAACTGTGATAAAACGAAAAACAAATCGCTTGATTCGGGTTGTAGGATTTATATCATCAAATTTTTCCGCAACTATTGCTATAAAATAGTTGTAAAAATCCTTTATCATTGCTGTAATAACCATAAACGCATTATTCTCGTTTAAAAATGAGAACGGAAGGTGTTCCCAACCAAAATCATTGTTCATTTCATCGAATATTTTTTCACTGGCACCTCTTGCATTATAATACTCAACAACCTCTTTTTCGGTTGATTCATGGTCGTTAGTTAGGATTGACCGATATTTGTATGTATCACCTGTAAATATATCAAGCTGGGTATCAGTGCTTTTTTCACGCATAATCACTAAGCGGTAGTTTCTGTCCTCATAAAACTGGGTAAATGGGATAGATGCCACCTCATAGATTTTATAGTTAATTTCAACTGTTTGCCAGTCAGTAATACTATTGATTTTCTCAAATAAATCGGCACTTTTGTTTGCACGTATATAAAACAACTTAAATAAATTTCCAGATGCAAACAAGCAGCTTATTTTTTTATAATCACCGTTTTTGTATCAGACGACCAGGCGGAAAAATAGCCCAACGCACCGTTGGAAATATTGGAAGTAGGATTGGCAGGTGCGGCAGAGCCAGGATTTACATTAATCAAATCCTGGAAAGCATTGTAATATTTGTAAGCTCCTTCGTCGAGCGAAATGAGCTGAATAGAAACTGTGTCGCTAATATCGAAAATGTTCCCTCGTAAATTAACCTCAATTGCTTGTCCGTTAAGCAAACGATCGTCGAAAAGAATAAAATCATCGAAATTATTGAGCAAGGTATCATTCTCATAAATTTTTATCCTGTAATAATTTTTGAGTTTCAAAGGATCGGAAAAATACAAGCGTACAACGTAACCTTCTTTTAAAAAAGCAAAACCCTTGTCGAAATAATAATTTAACGAATCGATGGCAACCATAGGATTTAACCTTGAACTTGCCTCATAAACTTCTCCCCCGGCCTCAACTCTCAGCTTATACAGAATGCCCTCCCTGGGCGCAATTTCAAACGATTTATAAACTCCGTCATCAATTTCGTACAAACGATAACTTTCCCCCAAACTACTTTTGATACTAACCGATGCACCAGAAATTTTTTCATTAAAAGAATCTCCAAAATAATTTCCCGTTTTCGACAATTTCACTTCTGCCGGAATGGGAAATTCCGATAAGTTTCCCTCAATAACAATTGCTGGATTGGCATCATTCAAATCCACATTGATTACTTTTTCGCAACCTTGAATTGCAAACAGTAGAACAATAAATATGTATTTTATTTTATTCATTCTCTTAAGCTTTGAGTCACCAGCTACTAGTGTTAAATCAATCGTGCCGCTTCAGGACGTCATGCTGAATTTATTTCAGCATCTCTATATCAAACAACAGATTCCGAAATGAATTCGGAATGACGAACCCGAAACATGATGATTGACTTGACACTAATGTTTAGCTATAATTTTCCTTGCAATATTTCTTTTTCTAAAAATTATTTGTGCTTTTTGTTTTTAAAACTTAAACTTATAGCTCACCGAAGGAATTGCTTTAAAAATAGCAAATTGCACTGCCTCTGTTATTTCCGGGTTTTCCTCGTTTTGCCTGAAATCAATAAAATACGCATTTTCGCGTGCATAAACATTATACACCGAAAAATTCCAACTCGACTCAAACTTCTCCGTTTTCTTGCGTTGCCAGGTTAGGCCCAAATCCAAGCGGTGATAACCGGGCATCCGATAACCATTCCGCTCGGTATAATAACCAACTATTTGTCCATCAACTACATATTTCCCACTGGGGAAAGTAACTGCATTTCCGGTATAATATACCCAGGTTGCTGACAATTTCAGCTTTTTTGTTAAGTCGTACATCACCACAACGGCAACATCGTGCGTGCGGTCTTGCCGGGCTGGAAATGGGTTTCCGTTGTTAATCTTGTCAAATTGCCGCATGGTTTTAGACCATGTGTAACTAAGCCATCCGTTTAACCGGGCAAAATTACGTTTTAACATCAGCTCGGCTCCGTACGCCCAGCCCCTTCCAAAAATCAGTTCCGACTCAACGGTCGAATTATAAACCAGTTCAGCACCATTTTTATAATCGATCTGATTTTTCAAATCTTTGTAATACACTTCCAACGAAGTTTCGTATTTGTTCTCTTTAAAATTACGGAAATAACCCAACGAAATTTGGTCGGAAATTTGAGGTTTTACATTGTTGCTACTTGGCAACCACAAGTCGGTTGGAGTTGTGGTTGTGGAGTTCGAAAGCAAATGTAAAAACTGGTAAATTCGATTATACGAAGTTTTTAAAGAGATTTTTCTATTTATAATATAATTTACGGCAACCCGTGGTTCAAGCCCGCCTTGCGTATTTACAAACTCCAAACTTGTTTTTTCAATGGTATTTACCAACTTGCCAAACTCATCAAATTCGTAATACTCGCCCGGTCCAAGATTCGTAAAAAGTGCCAAACGCAAACCGTAATACACCTTAAGCTTTTCTGAAATACTTTGACTATTCGACAAATATCCCGCCCATTCAATGGCTTTTCGTTTTGCAATATCTTTTGGGTTAAAACCAAAACCTTCTGACACTGTAATTTTTCCGGGCAAGATGTTATGATAAATAATATTCCCGCCAAATTTTATTGTATTCTGCGCATTGGCGTAGTACGTAAAATCTTGTTTGAGGTTCACATCTTCAATCTCGGAACTTATTTTAATATCAGCCTCATCCATAATATTAATATCGTAAGAATAATTGCTGAAAATGAGCGAAGTATTTGAAAACAGTTTATTGCTGAAATTGTGGTTCAAACGCAGAGTACCTGTTACACTTCCCCAATCGAAACCAAACCGATCGGCAAATCCAAAATTATCGCGGCCAAAATAACCTGAAAGATAAATGCGGTTGTTTTCGTTAATTTTGTAATTGGCTTTTAGGTTTAAATCGTAAAAATAAAGTTGCGTATTTTTCAAATCTTCTTTTTTCGAAAGGGCCAAAAACATATCGGCGTAAGTACGGCGCGCACTCATAATAAACGACCCCTTATCTTTTACAATTGGCCCTTCAACAGCTATGTTTGATGAAATCAATCCCACATTTCCGGTGACCCCAAAATTTTTCATGTTCCCTTCTTTCATTTTTATATCGAAAACAGAAGAAGCACGCCCGCCAAACTCTGCGGGTATTGAACCTTTCATGAGGGTGGCATTTTTTATGGCTTCGGAATTGAACACCGAAAAGAAACCCAACAAATGCGACGCATTATAAACCGGGGCTTCATCCAACAAAATGAGATTTTGGTCTATTCCGCCCCCACGAACATAAAAGCCGGAATTTCCTTCGCCTGCCGATTTTACACCCGGAGTGAGTTGAATGGTTTTCAGTATATCCCTTTCACCAAAAATTACCGGGATGTTCTCAATTTGTTTGGGTGTCATTTTTACATTTCCCATTTCAAGCGAAGTTACATTTTTGTCAGCCCGCTCACCGGTTACAACAATATTTCCAAGCTCGATATTTTTCTCAATTAATTCAATATCCAACTTTTTGTTATCCATTAAACCAACCGAAATAATCTGCGGTTGATAACCTACAAACTGAAATCGAATTTTATAATTTCCTTTAGGAAGACTTATGGAATAATAGCCATAACTATTTGTTGTTGTCCCTGTATTCGAAAGTCCCTCAACAAAAATTGTAGCTCCAATTAAATCCTCGCCGGACGACTCATCTTTAACGTACCCGTTTAAAGCAAATTTTTTCTGGGCCCCAGCAAAAAAAACCGATAAAGACAAAAGGATTGAAATGATTATTCTTAGGAACATGTATTTTTAAAAAGATGTCAAAAATAGAAATAAAATCCGCATTTACGAATTGTATTTTGTACTTAACTTCCTCAATCAATTCTTTATTATATTACCTTATATCCGCAAGTAAATTATAAGTAAAGAAATCAACCAACTGTGTAAGAAAAACTTACACAGTGATTGATTCGTAAATATTTTCACTTATTTTAGTGATACCACTCATAAAAACAGGTGCTATAAATATTTACGGAGATGAAAATACAAAATTTTAAAACAGCAGTAAACCCTTTTTCTGGAAATTCTTTAGTAAATCATTATTTCAACAAGTCGGGCATGAGTCAATTAATTGATAATGAGCTTGGTGCCAGGGTGAGATATGTAGGTTATCAATATAGCGAGATTTTCAGGAACTTAACAAATGTTTTTCTTAGCGGAGGAGATGCAATAGAAGACATTAACACTCATTTCAGGGAACACCTCAAAAGTATCCCGGGGAATAATGTTCCCAGTGCCGATACAGTACTGCGCTCATTTAAAGAGCTAACAACAGAAAATACGGTTTACACGTCAGGTAGCGCCCTGTCATACAATTTCAACATAAACAACAAGCTTAACAGGCTAAATATTAAATCGTTAAAACTAACAAAACAGCTAAAATACGGAGGGTGTTATGATTTTGATTACGACAACCAAATAAATGCAAAAAATAAATGGGATGCAAAAAAGACCTATAAAAAAAACAGAGGGTACTTTCCCGGAATAGCAACAATTGGCAGCAATATAGTTGGCGTGGAAAACAGGGATGGCAATGCAAATGTTAAATTTAAGCAGGAAGATACTTTAGAGAGGTTTTATACCCAATTAGAATCGGAAGGTATATTCGTAAACAGATCAAGGATGGATGCCGGTCCGTACTCAAAAAACATTATTGACGTGGTTGACAAACACAGTAAGTTATTCTATATACGTGCAAATAAGAGTGCTGATATGTTTAGGCAAATCAACAATATTACTGATTGGGAAACTGTTGAAATCAACTTCAAAAACTATGAAGTAGCATCAATACCGTTTACCCAATTTTATGAAGATAGAAATTACCGGTTAGTAATTATGCGTGAAAAGAGTTCTGATACTCAACTTGATGTATTTACCGGGGACACATACATATATCGTTCAATCCTAACCA
>JAKIST010000130.1 GCA_021648495.1 Draconibacterium sp. | reverse complement strand
TGGGTTTGCGATTCATTTGCTTTTGGTTATTATCACTGGCAAGAAGATTACCCTAAAGTAAATATCCTTATTAGTGATAACGCTCCGGAATATAAGCTCATTGGAAATCGGCAAGGTTTATGCTGGATACATGATGCTCGAAATTATAATAAAATCACTCCTTTTGTCAAGTACCACCAACAACTTGTGGAAAATTTCCAGTATAGTTACTGGGAGTTTTATAAAAAATTATTGGACTACAAAGACAAGCCGGATAAAGAATTAAAACATAAAATTGAAACTGGTTTTGACAAATTGTTTATCCCCAATACCGGGTATTTCGATTTAGGTAAGCAAATTAAAAAGACACTGAAAAATAAAAATGAATTATTAACAGTCCTCGAATATCCACAAATACCATTGCATAATAATTTATCTGAACTGGCTGCACGAATTCAGGTAAGGAAAAGAGATATCAGCCTACATACTATGACTAAATGTGGGACAAAACTTCAAGATGCATTTATGAGCATAATACAGACTTGTAGGCTTAATGGTGTAAACGCATATGCGTATATCAGAAATAGAGTTGCTGAACAAAATGAGATATACCTTCCAAACATAGTAGCAGCAAAAATAATTTAATCAAAGTTCAAAAGACATTGTTGATAAATTACCGCTAGTTTTTGAGGGGATACAAGGGTTGGATAATGAGTGTAAGTTATTTTATTCATATATTTCAAATTTAATAAATTTCTTTCCATCGTGCCTCATAATTGCCAATAACAGATTTTTTTGAGATGCCGAAATGAATTCTCCCTGTCATCGCAAATGGGGTACGAATGAAAAATCTGTTTTTTTTAAGTTTCTCCTCATTTCTTGCCGGAACAACACCTTTTATGAAATGTCATTTCGACCAGCGGGAGAAATCTCTTCGTGGTAACAGATTTCTCTCCTTCGTGCTTCAGAATTACCAATGACAGATTTCATTTAAAAGACCCTGAAACGAGTTCTGCCATAGGCATCCACCAAAGGAGTCTTCCATAGGAATCGCTATGCGGCTATGGACCTTTGGGGAGGGTGACGTCCTAACCAAAAATGCCAGTTCGAACGTCATGCCCCGCATTGCGATCCTCCATTGGAGTCCTATGGACCTATGGGAGAATTCATTTCGGCATCTTATCTGTCATCTACTCATTATGCCTAATATAATTAGGTGAACTATCGAAATGACAATTTAATTATGAAATAATTATACGACCAACTGCAATTAATTCTTTTCCCCTTCAATAATTTTAAAATACCGGGCCATCCAATATGGCCAAAGCCAGAAAACCGGTTCCCTAACTTGGTGCAGATCTCCTTGCGTTGCTGCCCAAGGATTTTTATCCCATCGCACTGTTGCACGCTCACTTGCCGGTGGCAATTCATCAATTTGTACCTCTTCAAGAATTGGAATGCGTACAATCCGTACATCTTCGCGCAAAGTATGATCGATGGGCCAGTCCATCAAATCAAGCGGAGTATCTCTCAAAAAATAAATAGTTTGAGGAACATTTACAATTTTACCCGTTGCAAATGTATAAGTAAGATTGTTAATCAGGTTCTCACCGTAGGTTTGTTTACCCATCCATTCATCAATTAAATCCTGATAAAATTCCTTTAACTCAGGATCTTTTTCATACCGCAATAAAATAGGAAAAAGATAACCTTCCATTGTGAGGTCGAAATAAATTTGCCATGCCGGATTTTTTGCGTTTAGATGAGAAACATTTTCCAAATACCCTTCTTTATCAATCAAACGCCTGTACTCTTTCTCGTACTTTTCATCGCCGGTAATGTGCCCTACAAATTTCAGGTAAGCAAGCAGTTCAAACGAATTGAGGCTCCTTTCCGACGACCAGTCAGGATCTCCATTTAACTGATCGGGCGACCAAACCGACCACCGGGTGTGCGTTCCGTCAACATCAATTAAATTGTAGTTATTTTTTATCAGCTCGTCCATTATTTTTTTTACATGATTGCGGACAAGTTCTTTTTCCTGATCGTCAGCGGCCAATTCATAATAAAAAAAATAGCTCATCATGTGCCCGTCCATTTCATCGCTGCTGGTATCGCCTTTCCAAAGCCACTTGCCGTCTTTTGATTTTCGCCACCTCTCCTCCACCGGTTTATACCGCGGATCGTTGACCAGTTCATCAGCCTTTTGCCTTTCAGTGTATGTCCTGTTTGCATCGTGCACTTCTTTCCAATCTGCCGGTACAATTGTCCGGGCAAAAAAACCTTCCGTTCCGGTAACTGTTTGCAACAACTTCAAAAACTCAAAGGCTTTCCGTGCCTTAATTTTAGCATCCCCATCTTTTGTAACGGCATACCGAAAACTTTCCATTGCCAGGTAACCTCCTGTATATTCCCCATCGTTATCGTCGTCCGAATTACGCCACGAAGCCGTATCTCCAGGATTTTCCAACCTCAGGATTCCACAAATCCAAGGTTCGCGAATATGCTTTTTCATTAGCTGACTATAAAAATTCTTTTCCTTATCCACCAATGTCATCATTTCCCGTTTTATGGCACTAACTCCATTTGCAGTGGCAATCCAGGCATTTCCATTGTTGTCAAAAGCAATGTCGTTCACTTTATTATTGGTTAACCAGCGTTTACTGAAACGCAAAGAATGAGAGCCATCTTTGGCAAAACGAACTACTCCAACATCAGTTCCTACCCACATTACGCTGTCGGGCGATTGATTAATACTGTTGATAAAAATAGAAGGGACACCTTCGTTGGGAGTTAAATTTTTCACCAAATGTTCGCCTTCCCGAATGGAAACGCCCCCCATAACACCGGCCCATATTTTTCCATCGGGGGCGAACGAAATTGCCTTTACATAGCAACTAATCAGTTCGTTGGTATTTTGGTACAAAGTAGATTCGCCATTTTTGCAGTGGTATAAACCCGCATCGGTTGCAACCAATAATCCACCCTCGCCATCGGAAATGGCATCGCGTACCGAGCGTGCAATTTTGTAATCCTGAATTTCCCATTTGTTATTTTTTGAATGCCAGATTCCATAAGGTCCCAGCGCATAATTTCCGTTGCCATCGTTACAAATAACTGAAATTGGTGGTTTGGCTCCATCTTCTTTTGTCAATTGATTTTTATGAAACCGGTAAATGCCATTCCATGTTCCCATTAAAACTGAACCATCGGGATTGACAATTACAGAATAGGCAGGCCCTCTCTCTTCGCCGTTAATTACCGGAACCCATTCACGACTTTCCTTGTTTTTACGAAAAACACCGGCAGCCGTGGCAATCCAAACATTCGATTCTATGTCAACGGCAATGCTCCGAACTTCATTGTCGGCATTATTTTCACTCACATAATATGCTTCGTGGTACTCCTGAATAAAAGGTGCGTCTTTGTACGACTTTTCTTTTTCAACCGACACTTCATTTTCAACTTTTGCATTTTGTGTACATGCAAATAAAGTACTCGCCGCAAAAAGAATTAATAGAAATTTAATTTTTATCATTGTATTGATTTTCATTTAGTTATGAAGTTCCCATTTGCAGGGTTCAATTTTGAATTCAGAAAAAACAGCTTTAAAACTTGATTGAAGCGGACTACAAGCATAAATCCCAACTTTTGCAATAGAAATTGGTCTGTGCATGTGTAAAACCCTCATTTGTTTGAAGATTTCACCATCTTTGGAATACTCAATATAGAAGTCTTGACCTCTGCGACTAAAGCGGTACCACATTTCTGTAAGCGCAGCGGGGATATCTGTTGTCGCCCAATCTGAATATCCCAAATTTGTTACCACAGAACCCAATCTTGCCATCTTTTCATTCTCATTTTCAATGGATGCTTTTACCCAGTTTTCACTGTTCTGGTAAAGCAAAATACCACATTGATCGAATTGGTTCTTATAATCAAAATTGGTTTTTACGGTGAAAGTAAAATTACCTTCAATCCCAGTTAAAAAAGAGTGGCCATTATCATTTTGAAAACCGTAATAGGTCTGTTGCCAGAAATCGGTTTCTGCTTGGGTGTGAATGGTTAAGCTTTTAACATCCAAATTGAAATTTGCTGGTTGATTAATCCAGGTGAAATCTTTTAGGTTTATTTTGTTTTTCATATTATAAAATTCATTTTATATTTATTATTTTGCTTTCATAAATTAAATCACTGCCAATGACAGATTTCCCCAGGACTTCGACTTTCCCAAGTCGAAGAAAATATGTCGGACTTGCGCCATAGGCACATCGCTTTGCGGGAAATGACAGCTATATTACACATTCCGTCAATTCTATATTCTTCTCAATATTTTTGAGTGAACCCTCGCAATACCAATTCCGCTTATCCATTCTATTCAACTTTATCCGTCATTTCAAATTCAAGAACTCCTCCCTGTTGAATTTCTTCATAGCTAATAAAAAGGCGATTGAATGGTTTTCCGTTCAATTTCGACGACTGAATATATATATTTTCAGCCGAAACATTATTCGCCTTCACCGTAAATATCTTACCATTTGGGAGCTTCAACTCAGCTTTTTCAAATTGAGGGCTTCCGATATAATATCGTCCTTCCACTGGATTAACCGGATAAAATCCGATTGAACTAAATACGTACCATGCCGACATCTGTCCACAATCTTCGTTGCCGCACAATCCTTCCCGTGAATTCTGATAAAGTGTGTTTATAATTTTATTGGTGTAAAATTGCGTTTTTTCGGGTTTACCAACAAAGTCGTACAAATAAGCAACATGGTGACTTGGCTCATTTCCATGTGCATACTGTCCAATCTGCCCCGTCACATCTTCAGTATCATTGCCCAGTAATTCTTCGGTTTGGTTGAAAAGAGAGTCAAGCATCATTTCAAAATCGTTATTGCCGCCCATCAATTCAATTAAGCCCGGCGTGTCGTGTGGAGCGAAGAAAGAATATTGCCAGGTATTTCCTTCCACACAATGCGGGTTCCCGTATTTGGCAAAACGCGGATGAAAAGGTTCGTACCAGCACCCGTCGCTGTTTTTACCACGCATTAAATGGTAAGTATGATCGTATAAATTTTTGTAATAAGCCGAACGCACCATGTATTTTTTGTAGTCTCCAGTTTTGCCAAGCTGTTTTGCCACCTGCGCAATGCACCAATCATCGTAGCTATATTCCAGCGTTTTGGAAACCGTTCCACCTTTTTCCTTATCGGTTGGTACAAAATGAAACTGTCGGTAATCGCCCAAACCTTTGCGGTCAGTTTCCGAAACAATAAGCAATGCTTTGTACATTTCCTCCAAATCGTATGTTCCAATTTTTTTAGCGAGTGCGTCAGCCATTAGAACAGCAGCGTGGTAACCAATCATCGAACCGCCTTCGTTTCCCGAAATTTCCCAATAGGGCAACATCCCGGTCTGGCGATATTTTGCCATCATTGAATGGATAATATCTTCCTCTACTCTGGGTTGCATCAATGCCAACAATGGATTCTGCGCCCGAAAAGTATCCCAAAGCGAAAGCAATGTATATTGTGTATAACCTTCAGCTTTTTCTGGGACATGGTTGAAATTTTTATAGTAACCATCGACATCAGAAAAGCGATACGGTGCTATGTAACAATGATATAATGATGTATAGAATATTGTTTTTTTCTCTGAATCAGAAGTCATAATTTTTATTTTCGAAAGTTCTTCGTTCCATTTGGCGCGGGTTATCTCATGCATTTTATCAAAATCCCAAGCAAAAGAATCAGCCGTTTTAAGGTTGGCGAGTGCGCCATCTTCGCTTACCGATGATATGGCGACTTTTACCAATAACTCATGTTTTTCCATGCCGTCAAAAGAGAATACAGCAATTAGGTTTTTCCCTTTGGCAAGTTGGTCGCCATCAATTGTATCGGTCAGAAAATAGTTGTAATCTTTTAACTTGCGCGAAAACTGCATAGCAAAAAATACCCGTTGTACGTCTGCTTTTCCCGTTGAAAAACGATATCCGGTAATCAATTCTGGCGAACGGTAACGAACAAGTGCGTTGGTAGTACGATCGTTGTTGGTGAAACCCAAATTCAGGATAATACTTTGCCGGTCCGAAGTTTCATTAAATCGGTATCGATGCATTCCCACCAGTTCACTTGTTGTTAATTCCACATCAATGTTGTCGTCCAGGAGTTTAACCGCATAATAACCAGCCGATGCTTTTTCGGTACGGCGCGAAAATTTCGATCGGTATTTCAAAAGAAAATGTTTGTCAAAAGAGCCTAAAAAACCATCGCCATTTACAAAACTATTCGGGTTGAGTTGATTTTCAGAAATGAGTTCGTTAATTGTTGGATCACTCTGAATAAAATATTTCTCTTCAATTGGTTTGGTAGTGGGCATCAAAGAAATATCGCAATAATCGCCCACGCCTGTACCACTCAAATGGGTGTGCGAAAAACCAACAATCATACTGTCAGGAAAATGGTAGCCAGCCGCATATTGCCAGCTTTCGACTCCGTTGTCGGGGCTGAGTTGGATCATTCCAAATGGATAAGCCGCTCCGGGAAACATATTTCCAAACCCAACTCCCATTTCGCCGCCGGTACCAATAAAGGGATTCACAAAATCAACCGGTTCTGTTGAAACCTGATTCGACACCTTGCATCCAAAAATGAATAATAAAAAGAAAATGAGGTATTTCATATAAATCTAACTTTTACTATTCTGCTTTTCAATTTCCATAATTTTCAATCTCCTATTTTACCGACTCTCCCTCTATTTTCCAGCGAGGGTTTCGCTCCAAACGAAGCCCTCGCTTTTCTGTGCTGTTTTTAATTGTTTGCTCCAAGCTAAGCCCTCGCTTTTTGCGCTGTTTTGCGCTGTTTTGCGCTGTTTTTAATTACGCTAAGCGGTTTCGAAATAAATAATCCAAATAGTCTGATGACTCTCCCTCTTCTCCCTCTTTCCAAAGGAATCCTCCATGTGAGTCCCGTGGGCTTTCGGGCTACGCGTAAAGAGGGACGATTGTGACATAATCGCAATCGGGGTGAGTTACCCTATTTAGTGTTTGTCCATAAAGTCCGACTTCTGCGTTACGCTCGTCAGAAAAACAGTCATTTACAAGAGTAAACTCCTTTATTTTATGACTTCGCAAGCCTTGAATTCGAACTTTCTGAATCAAACACTTACTTTATGGACAGACTCTATTTAGCGATTGTCTCGTATAAAGTCCGACTTCTGCGTTACGCTTGTCAGAAAAACAGTAAATAAATAATTACCCGATTGAACTTTAAGTTGGTGAATACCATCCGAATATCCAATATATTCAATCCCTTCCGTATTTTTTAACGGAATTCCACTTTCAAGTATTGTTTCCTTTACACCGCCGGGAATATGTACAATTGCCGATGTATTAAAAGGAATTTCAATATTCAGAATCAATTTACCTGCTTCTTTTTTCCATGACGAAGAAACCGTTCCTTTTATGGTTTCGAGTTTTACGTTGGCAAAATCAAGTCCTTTTAAAAGTAATGGTTTTATTATGAATGATGAATACGCAGGATTCTTTTCATCCAACTGAATTCCAGCAACGTATTTATAAAACCACGCATCGATACTTCCCATCATCACATGGTTTTTTGATTGTTTCAGTGTCCAGAATTCGCACATGGTTGTATATTTTTCCATCATGCTGTTCCAACTTGGGTAAGTTTTCTGGTTGATAATATCCCATGCAACATCGGCACGCCCAAACCGTGCAAGTGCTTCGGGCATGTATTTGGTGCCCAGCACACCAGTTGTAAGGTGTGTATTGTTTTTAACAACAATATCATTCGTTAGATTATCCAAAACTTTCGTTTGAAATTCATTGGGTACTAATCCCAAATAAAGTGGAAATGCGTTTGCCATTTGGCTGCCATCGTTGTAATTTCCGGTTTCGGGATTAAAATATTTTTTATTGTAAACATCCTGAATATCAGTTGCCAGTTTTGTAAAGCACTTCATATCGGCTTCCTGATTTAGCACCCCGGCAATTTTAGATAAAATGGTGGCATTAAAATAATAGAAGGAAGTAGGTACCGATTCCGGCTGACCTTCCTTCCAACCATCAACCATACTTCCCCAATCACCAATCCATCCCATTGGCACAATCAAATCGCTTGAAATACTATCAAGAAATTCCATGTAATATTTTAGGGTTGAATAGTGTTTTTTCAGAATACGTTTATCGCCATAATAAGTATAATATTGCCACAGCATAATAATGTACGTGCTGCTCCATTCCACACCTTCGTCAAGGAAATAAGGTTGCGGCGAAATAATAGGAATATCGCCGGTTTTTTCATCCTGATTATCTTTGATTCCCTCGAACCAGTTTTCGTAAAACAGTGCCATATCAAAATTAAACATGGCTTCCTCTGCCGTAACCTGTGCATCGCCGAACCACCCTAAACGTTCGTCACGCTGCGGACAATCCATGGGGTAACCAAGCATGTTGCTTTTTTGCGACCAAACCGTTGCATTGTGTATTTTGTTGACGAGTGTGTTACTACATTCAAATTGCCCGGTGCGGGTGTTGTTGGTGTAAACAACCCGCCCTTCAATATCAAGCAATTCAAAAGGTTTTTCTGAAGTAATCTCAACATATCTGAAACCAAAATAGGTAAATGCCGGTTCGTAAGTTTCAAGCCCATCCCCTTTCATTATGTATTCGGCTGTGGCTTTGGCATTTTCCGCACTGGAAACATCCACAGTCCCATCATCATTTATATCCTCAGCAAAGCGTATTTTTATTTTGGTATTTTTCTTCCCTTTGGCCTGAATACGCACCCAACCCGTAAAGTTTTGTCCCATGTCAAATACTTTCATCCCGTCAACCGCCACTTTTACCTCTTTCGGCTTAATAGTTTCATTTACTTTAATTGCAGGCATTCTTTGCGATTTAAGTTTGGATTTGGGAGCATCAACAACGTTCACAGTTTTCCAGTCCGGGTCATCGTAATTAGTTAGTTTCCAAGCCTGCTTTTCGAGGTTTGCATTATATATTTCGCCGTCGTAAACACAGTTAAAAGTTATTGGTCCGTTTGCCCAAAGCCAATTTTTATTGGTTGAAATTATTTTAGTTGAACCATCATCAAAAGTTACATGAATTTGCGCCATCGCTTTTTTGACCCCAAACCACTGCATCCGATATTGGTTCCACCATTTTTTATAGGGATTGTACCAGCCGTTTCCTAAATGAATTCCAAGTGCATTTTCGCCTTTTACAAGCAGGTTAGTAACATCGTAAGTATCGTACAAAATATATTTATGATAAGGTGTTTTTGCCGGAGCGAGAACATTGTCACCTACCCTTTTCCCGTTTATAAAAAATTCGTAAAATCCCAACCCGGTAATAAATGCTTTGGCCGATTTAACCTTTTTTGAAAGTACCACTTCATTTCTCATCAATAACGAATTTCCTATGTGCTGGATTGTATCATTCATTTCAGCCTGTTCTTTCCTATTTCCATAAAACCCTTTTTCAGGCAAGGGCCCTGAAACAGGTCCGTTGCAAATCCAGTTTGATTTCCAATCATCGGCATACAAAATCGCTGTTTCAAAACTTGCAACCGGGCTTTCGTATTCTTCCCCGTTTCCATCCCAAACAATTACTTTCCAAAAATATTTGTAGTTGGATTTTAGCTCATTTTTATTGTATTCATGTTGAATGGTCACATCCGAAAGTTGTTTCCCTGAATCCCATAAATCACCAATATTTTTTTCTATCAAATCAGTTGATGAGGATAGTAAAATATGATAAGCCGATTGCTTTTGATTTCTTTTAGCTGAAGTTATTATCCATGAAAACCGTGGATTTACAATATCAATATTGATTGGATTTTCGGCATATTCAACCAACATTTTTTTAAAAGTAATTTGAGGTTGTTTTTCAGCAGAACAAGCTTGTAAAAAGATTAAAATTAAAAGGGGCAGTATTTTCACAAGCGGATTTTTCATTTTAATTTCGTTTACAAAGGCTCAAAACTTCATATACTTTCCAACAATACTTTCCAGTTGCGAGTAATCAGTTATTTGCTCATCGGCGAGGCCCTGATCCTGATTATTGGCGGAAGTCCCATTGTACGCAACACAAATCATATTAGCCGATTTAGCTGCCCTGATTCCATTGGTTGAATCTTCAATTACCAGGCACTCTTCGGGTTTTACCGAAAGCAACGCGGCAGTGTGCAAAAAAATATCGGGCTCGGGTTTGCTTTTTCCAACCATCTTGCTATTTACTATATGTAAAAAATATTTATCTAAACCTGCCTTATTCAAAATAATACCTATTGTTTCCGGCCCCGAAGAAGATGCTACCGCCATTGGGATGCCTTTTTGAATAAATGATTCGAGTACTTTTACAAGACCTGGCATGGGTTCTATTTCTTTCAACGCAGAAAAATAATTCTTGCTTTCTATGTTGCTTTGATTTATCAGTTGTTCAATGTCGAGCGAAATATTTTTATCGTGAAAAATCTCTTTCCACATCACATCTGTGGCCTTCCCCATATAGGTACTGTGCTCCTCATCCGATATTTCCAGGTTAAGTTTAGCAAATAGTTCTTTCTCAATTTTTACGTGGTGTGGTTCGCTATCTACCAAAACCCCGTCCATGTCGAAAATAATTGCTTTTGCCTTTTTCATAATTACGAATATAAACAAATCCGTTTAACTTCGGATATTTCATTGCACATCAAAATTCCATCAAAATAACAACAGAAAACCAAACTTTATCGCACAATTGTTGGCTGAAAACAATACAATATTGACTTATAATTTTCAAGCATATTTTTCTTTACTTTGATTTTAGAATCGGAAAATTCAATCAAACATTGTTTAGCCCGATTAATTCATGAATTTTCGTTATGAGAAGCCAAAATACAAAGAATAAAGGTGAGTGCAGGAATTCAACTCGCAGGAATAGCAGTTGCTATTTTGAGAATTGGATTCCGAGCCTGCCTGACCTTTATTCAAAGTAGTTTTGTTTCGGAATAGAAATATTTGTGAATTATTCAGGTTAGTGAAACTTTTAGAATAAGTTCATCGAAATTGAAGGAGCTATTTTTTTCTTTTTCAAGGCGATATTTTGAGGCATAACTTGCTCCGAT
>JAKIST010000129.1 GCA_021648495.1 Draconibacterium sp. | reverse complement strand
CCTGCTGTGTTTTTATTAACCAGTTGCGCGAAAAAATTGGCGTGATGTTTGGAAACCCTGAAACCACAACCGGTGGGAATGCACTTAAATTTTACGCTTCGATACGATTGGATATTCGTAAAATTGGCCTAATTAAGGACGGTGATGATATTCAAGGAAACCGTGTTCGGGTGAAAGTGGTGAAAAACAAAGTAGCTCCGCCTTTCCGAAAAGCTGAATTTGATATTGTTTATGGCAAAGGAATTTCAAAATCGGGCGAAATTGTCGATTTGGGGGTCCAGTACAATATCGTAAAAAAAAGCGGCTCGTGGTTTAGTTATGGCGAAACTAAACTTGGGCAGGGACGCGAAACAGTTCGTAAATTACTTCTTGACAATCCTGAATTAGCACAAGAACTTGAAACTAAAATAGTAGAAGCCATTACGGAAAAATCTACATTAGAGTAGGATATTAGACATTATTACAATTAAAATCGTATGTCAAAATTTATCTTTTCCCGATCCCCTTCGTTATTTTTATTTTCCGTAGCTACGGCTACTCAAAAGAAAAATGCCTTGGTAATCGAAAAAATCTTAAATTCCGCCTATATACTATTTTAATCATAATAAAGTCTATTATATCGATAGACAGAGAGTACTGGATGAACCGCTTTTGTCGGTTCATCCAGTTTTTATTTAAATACATTGAGCCTTTTTGAAATAGCTGTAAATAAGGGCTCACAAAAAAAAACAAATGAAAGTCCTAAAATTTGGAGGAACTTCGGTAGGTTCTGCCGTAAATATAGAAAAGGTAAAAAAGATTATTCAAGGCCAGTATGGTGATGTAATAGTTGTAGTATCTGCATTGGGAGGAATAACGGATAAAATTTTAACAGCAGCCCGCAATGCATCCACTGGAACTGTTGATTTTCATACAGAATTGAATGAAATCAAAAAAACACACGATGATGTAACTCAGTCACTTTTTAATGGCTCGGGTTCAATAAAATACATTGTAGCCGAATTGTTGGATGAGTTGGAACAAATACTGACGGGAATTAAACTTGTTGGTGAATTAACTGCTAAAACACTTGATCGGATTGCTGGAATTGGCGAACGGATATCTTCTCATATTGTTGCACAATTTATTGGTGCCGACAGAAAAGATGCTTCCGGGTTTATCCAAACCGATAGTAATTTCGGAAAAGCAGCGGTTAATTTTGAGGAAACCAATAAAAATATAAAAACCATTTTTGGCGACTTTCATGGTATTGCCGTGGTTCCCGGATTTATATCTAAAAATGACAAGGATGAATTTACAACCATCGGGCGAGGTGGTTCCGATTATACTGCAGCAATTATTTCGGCAGCTTTAGATGTCGATATTTTGGAAATATGGACAGATGTGAATGGTTTTATGACCGCCGATCCTCGTGTGATCAGCAAGGCATACACTATTCCCCAATTGACTTATTCGGAGGCAATGGAGTTGTCGCATTTTGGGGCGAAGGTAATTTACCCACCAACTATTTTGCCGGTTTACCAAAAAGGGATCCCTATTCAAATTAAAAATACATTTGAACCCGAAAATCCGGGAACCCTAATTTCCAGTAGTATGGAAAATGGGCGGGAACACCCAATAAAAGGAATTTCGTCCATATCGGGAATTACATTGGTTACGATTCAGGGAATTGGCATGGTTGGGGTAACAGGGATTTCGATGCGCCTGTTTTCCGCACTTGCTAAAGAGAATGTGAATGTAGTCCTGATTTCGCAGGCCTCCTCGGAAAATTCCATAAGTGTTGCAATAGACGAAAACGCTGTTGATTTAGCCGAAAATGCCATTCAGATTGAATTTGAGAAGGAAATTTCGACAGGGCAGATCAACAAAATTGATATGGAGAGCAAGCTCTCGATTGTTGCAATTGTGGGGCAAAATATGAAACACACCACCGGAATTGCAGGCAAATTGTTTTCAACTATGGGGAAAAGTGGAGTGAATATTATTGCAATTGCACAAGGTGCTTCGGAGCTAAACATTTCGTGGGTGGTAAAAAAAGACGATCTGCGCAAAACACTAAATATTGTTCATGAATCTTTTTTCTTATCAGAAAACATGGAGTTGAATGTGTTCCTCATGGGAATTGGAACGGTTGGAAGAAATCTGCTTCAACAGTTACAAATGCAGCAGGAAAAATTACTTAAAGAAAAACACCTTAAAATAAAATTAACAGGTGTAGCCAATTCTAAAAAAATGGTTTTTAACCGCGAAGGAATTGATATTGCCACATTTAAAGGAAGTCTCGAAAAATCTGAAAAAGTATCGACATTACAAGGATTTGTAAACGAAATCAAAGCCATAAATATCTATAATTCGGTGTTTGTAGATTGTACCGCTTCCAACGAAGTGGCAACTTTGTATCAAGAAATATTGGGCTCAAACATATCTATTGTTACAGCCAATAAAGTGGCTGCCTCGTCGGACTATAAAAATTATGCTGAAATAAAGAAAATTGCAAAACGAAAAGGGGTCAAATTTTTATTTGAAACAAATGTTGGTGCAGGTTTGCCAATTATTAACACTTTGAATGATTTGGTGAATTCGGGTGATAAAATTTTAAAAATTGAAGCTGTTTTATCGGGGACGTTAAATTATATTTTTAACACAATTTCAGAAAAAATACCTTTGAGCCAAACGATTAGGATGGCAAAAGAAGAAGGATATTCTGAACCCGACCCACGTATCGATTTAAGTGGTGTTGATGTTGCCCGTAAAGTTTTGATCCTGGCCCGTGAGTCAGGTTATCGGACTGAAATGGATGAAATTAAAATAAACAAGTTTATTCCCGATTCCTATTTTGAAGGTTCGTTAGATGAATTTTGGAATACTATTTCGGTGTTGGATGCAGAGTTCGAGCAAAACCGCATTCGATTGGAAAGTGAAAATAAAAAATGGCGGTTTGTTGCCAAGTTCGAAAATGGCGAGGCTGAAGTGGGTTTGCAGGAAGTTGGTTCCAAACATCCGTTTTACGATTTGGAAGGGAGCAATAATTTGGTGATGTACACCACCGAACGCTACCACGAATCCCCAATGTTGATTAAAGGCTACGGTGCAGGAGCTTCGGTTACAGCAGCCGGTGTATTTGCCGATTTAATTAAAGTTTCGAACATATAATTGGAATAGAAATGAAATACATTATAATACTTGGAGATGGAATGTCGGATGAGCCGCTTTCTGATTTTGGTGGTAAAACTCCGTTACAAATGGCAAAAACCCCACACATCAATTGGTTGGCAAAAAATGGAAAATCGGGGCTGTTTATTACCGTTCCTGAAACCATGCCCCCCGGAAGCGAAATTGCAAATATGGCAGTTTTGGGATATGATGTTGAGATGCTTTATGAAGGCAGGGGAGTGCTTGAAGCTGCAAGTATGGGCGTTGAAATCCAAACGGGCGATTTAGCTCTTCGTTGTAATTTGTTAACCATTGAAGATAAAAAAATAAAGAACCACTCGGCTGGCCATATTTCAAATGAAGAGGCGACAGAATTGATCCATTTTTTAAATGAAAACCTGAGAAGCGAAATTGTGGAGTTTTATCCCGGTGTTTCGTACCGGCATTTACTCGTCATTAAAAATGGGTTGAAAAATATTCAATGCACGCCCCCGCACGATGTCATGGGAACTCCATTCAAAAATGTTCTTGTAAATTCAAAAACAGAAGAAGCACAAAAAACTGCAGATTTATTGAATTACCTTATTTTGCAATCTCAAAAATTGCTTGAAAACCATCCGGTAAATATTCGGCGAAAGGCAAGCGGGAAAGAACCCGCAAACAGCATTTGGCCATGGTCGCCGGGTTACAAACCTGCCATGCCAACATTAAAAGAAATGTATGGAATTGAAAAATCGGCAGTTATTTCGGCAGTTGATTTAATTCACGGCATTGGTGTTTATGCCGGAATGGAAGTAATTCATGTTAAAGGTGCAACGGGCTTGTACAATACAAATTATGAGGGTAAAGCAAAAGCTGCTGTTGAAGCTTTAAAAGTGAACGATTTTGTGTATCTGCACATTGAGGCGAGTGATGAAGCCGGGCACGAAGGCGACGTGGAACTCAAAACAAAAACCATTGAATATTTAGATGAACGAGTGGTAAAAACTATTTTGGAGGAAACGCAAAAAATGGACGATGAAGTTGCCATTGCCATTTTACCCGACCATCCAACACCTTGCGCATTAAAAACCCACACGCGTAAACCGGTTCCCTTCACCATTTATAAACCTGGGAATATACCCGATGAGGTAGAAGTTTATGATGAATTTAGTGTAGAAAAAGGTGCGTTTGGAATTCTAAAAGGAAATGAATTTATAAAAATTTTTATAAAAGAATAGTGGGGTTTCAAACAGCAAAATCATGATGTTTGTAATGATTTGTTATGTGAATCTTAACCTTTTCCTTTTTAGTAAAGAAGAGGAATAATAACAGAATCAACTTTTTACTCACTACTAATTACTGTGTTTTAAAAAATGAAATACTACAGCACAAATAAAAACACCCCTGAAGTTTCGCTAAAAGAGGCAGTAATAAAAGGATTAGCATCGGATAACGGACTTTTTATGCCTGCGCACATTAATAAATTTGAACCTTCATTTTTCGAGGATATCCAAAATTTATCTTTTCAGGAAATTGCTTTTGAAGTAGCAAAAAAATTTTTCGGTGATGATATTCCTGATAATAAACTAAAAGAGATTGTTTTTGATACATTAGAATTCGATTGCCCGGTCGTAAAAGTTACAAATTCCATTTTTTCGCTCGAACTTTTCCATGGGCCAACTTTGGCTTTTAAAGATGTTGGTGCACGTTTTATGGCGCGTTTGCTCAACTATTTTTTGGATGAACAAGAAAACCAGGTTAACGTTTTGGTTGCAACTTCCGGCGATACGGGAAGTGCAGTTGCCAATGGATTTTTAGGAGTGGAAGGAATTCATGTTTTTGTTCTTTATCCAAAGGGGAAAGTGAGCAAAATCCAGGAATCTCAATTTACCACACTCGGTAAAAATATTACCGCATTAGAAATTGAAGGTACTTTCGACGATTGCCAGCGTTTAGTGAAAACCGCTTTTTTGGATAAAGAATTAAATGAAAAGTTGGTGCTGACTTCGGCGAATTCAATTAATGTTGCCCGGTTTCTTCCGCAAGCTTTTTACTATTTTAATGCTTATGCGAGATTAAAAAAGCAAGGAATTTTGAAAAATAAGGAGTTGGTGGTTTCCGTTCCGAGTGGGAATTTAGGAAATATTACTGCCGGACTATTTGCTCTGGAAATGGGATTGCCTATTACTCAGTTTCTCGCTGCAAACAATGCTAATAGCGTTGTTTTTGAATATTTGGAATCGGGAGATTACAAACCGCGCCCATCAGTTGAAACCATTGCAAATGCTATGGATGTGGGAGAACCAAGTAATTTTGTGCGTATCCTCGATTTATACGAGCATTCACATAAAGTTATTTCAGAAAAAATAAAGGGTTTCCGATATTCCGACTCAGAAATAAAAGCGATCGTAAAAAAAGTTTATGTGGAAACCGGTTATTTGTGCGATCCTCACGGGGCGTGTGGTTTTGAATCTTTGAATGAATTTTTGTTGAAGGATCAGGTTGGTTTGTTTCTGGAAACAGCTCATCCTGCAAAATTCACTGAAACAGTTGAAGAAATCATTGGTGAAGGAAAAGTTAAATTACCAGTAAAATTAGCGGAGTTTATGAAAGGTGAAAAGAAAAGCATTGTGCTGGATAATGTTTTTCAGTTTTTCAAAGCATATTTGTTGGAGAAAGCATAATTTATAATTGTAAATTAATTGAACTTTTTGTGCAAATTATCGTTAGAATAAAAGAGTATTTAGTCTAATTCATTCGAATATTATTCACGATACATTTTGAAACACAAAAACAAATTGATAAATTCGACTTTTGTAATTAAATGTTAACAATATCAAAGTATGAGGCAGCTTAAAATATCGAAGCAAGTAACTAATCGGGATACACTTTCGCTCGATAAGTACTTGCACGAAATTGGCAAAGTTGAGTTGTTGTCTGCCGAGAAAGAAGTTGAACTGGCCAAACGTATTAAAAGTGGGGACCAAAAAGCCCTTCAAACGCTCATTAAAGCGAATCTTCGTTTTGTAGTTTCTGTTGCTAAACAGTATCAAAATCAAGGTCTTAGTTTGCCTGATTTGATTAATGAAGGAAATCTGGGGCTTATAAAATCAGCCGATCGTTTTGATGAAACACGGGGGTTCAAGTTTATCTCGTATGCAGTGTGGTGGATTCGACAATCTATTTTACAGGCACTCGCTGAACAAGCCCGAATTGTCCGCTTACCACTAAATAAAATAGGTTCGCTTAATAAAATTAATAAAGCTTTTAACAAGTTGGAGCAAGAGTATCAACGCGAACCTACAATAGACGAAGTTGCAAAATTAATTGAAACTAAACCCGAATTGGTCGAAGATTCATTAAAATTTTCAAGTATCCATCTTTCGATGGATGCACCGTTAAGGGAAGAGGAGGCGAATAACATGTACGATGTTATGTTGAATGAAGATTCTCCAAAGCCTGACGAAAATTTAATGGACAGTTCATTACGGCAGGAGATTGAAAGGTCGTTAAGCACGCTTGGGAATCGTGAAGCTGAAATATTGAGGTTTTATTTTGGACTGAGCGGTAATCATCCACATACTTTGGAAGAAATTGGCGACGAGTTTGGATTGACTCGCGAAAGGGTCCGCCAAATTAAAGAAAAGGCCATTAAAAAACTTAGAAATCAATACCGTAACAGATTGCTAAAATCGTACCTCGGAAAATAATTTTAAAATTTAATGAAAAGATTGATTGCGCCTTCTATTTTATCGGCAGATTTTAATAATCTGGGAAATGCTATTGAAATGATTAACCAAAGTGAGGCGGATTATATTCATTTTGATGTTATGGACGGGGTTTTTGTCCCCAATATTTCGTTCGGAATTCCTGTAATTGAACACGTAAATAAAATTGCAACAAAACCTCTTGATGTTCATTTAATGATAGTTGAACCCGATAAATTTATTGAGCAGTTTGTTAAAGCGGGAGCAGCTATTATTACTGTTCACTACGAAGCTTGTGTACATTTGCACCGCACGGTGCAAATAATAAAAAGTTATGGTGCAAAAGCAAGTGTCTGTTTAAATCCACATACTCCAATTTCCCTTTTAGAAGATATTATTTCCGATTTGGATATGGTTTTGTTGATGTCGGTAAATCCGGGTTTTGGAGGCCAGGCTTTTATTGAAAATACGTATAAAAAGGTTAAACAGTTAAAAGCATTGATCAAAAAGAAAAATACTGAATGTTTGATTGAAGTAGATGGTGGTGTAAATATCGAAACAGGGAAGCAGCTTTTTGATGCCGGGGCAGATGTTTTGGTTGCAGGTAGTTTTATATTTAATTCAGAAAATCCATCGGATACAATTGCAAAATTAAAGCTGGTCTGATTTTATATCAACTTTTTTACATAAATCTATATTATTTTGAATGATTGGTTCAGCCGCATCACGCAACATACATTCTGCTGAGCAGGAGGAACAATCGTGCTGCATCGAAAAAGAATTCTTTTTGGCATTAATTTTTTGATTTCTCTTTTTCTTCCCCAGTTTTTTAGCAATTTTCAAAATAGCAAGTGTTACTGCGGAGCCAATAATCATGTATGTAATTATATCTTGAAGCATGGTTAAATAAAAAGGTTTCCAATGTTGTAAACTAAAAATGCGGCAATCCATGCCAATCCAGTGGTATATAAAACGGAAAAAGCTGCCCATTTCCACGAGCCCGATTCATTTTTTATGGCAGCCACCACTCCAATACACGGGAAATAGATAAGGATAAAAATAAGAAAAGCCAGTGCTGCTGGCGTAGTAAATACTTTTTGTCCAATCTTGTCTCCTTTCTCGTACATTTCGCTTCGGAGTTTACTTTGTAAATTTACGGTCGTTTCGTTATCGGAAACTTGGTAGAGCACTCCCATTGTACTAATAATTATTTCTTTTGCCGGTAAACCTGCAATAAGGGCAATACTCATTTTCCAGTCGAAACCCAGAGGCCTCATTACTGGTTCAATTATTTTCCCTATTCTACCGATGTACGAGTTCATTAATCGATCCGATTCCTGTTGCTGGTTTAAATTTTTAACTTGACTTTTTTTCCCATCAATATTAAAATTAGGATCTAATCGAACGTTTTCAATTTTAGACTGAAAATCTTTTGTCTTTTTTGTTTCACGCGGAAAGTATTCCAAGGTCCAAACTATTACTACACCAATTAGAATAATTGTGCCAATCTTTTTTATGTAGTGTTGCGTTTTGTCCCACATGTGATAAAGCACATTTCGCAGTGTGGGTAAGCGGTAAGTAGGTAGTTCCATCACAAAGGGAGTTTCTTTGTTTTTGAAAATTGTTTTATTGAGGATTTGAGCGGTAATAAATGCAAATACAATTCCAACGGCGTATATGCCAATTAAATACAGTGCTTGATATTTATCAAAAAAAGCTGATATTATTAGAATGTAAACAGGGAGGCGTGCACTGCACGACATAAATGGGATGATCAGCATTGTTAGAATACGGTCGCCCCTGTTGCGCATGGAACGAGTAGCGAGAATAGCCGGGACATTGCACCCGAATCCCATAATCATTGGAATAAAAGATCGCCCGTGTAATCCAAAGCGGTGCATTATTTTGTCCATAATAAAAGCGGCTCGTGCCATGTAACCCGAACCTTCGAGCAAAGAAATAAATAGGAACAATATTAAAATATTAGGAAGAAATACCAGTACACTTCCAGCCCCGTTGATAATTCCATTCACAAATAAATCTTTTAACATTCCAGCAGGCATAATCCCAGAAACGAAATTTCCCAAAGCAGCAATTCCAAAGTCAATCCATTTCATTGGATACGCACCCAGCGTAAATGTTGTATAAAACATTAAAAATAGAATGGCTGTAAAAAGTGGAAACCCCAGGTATTTATGAGTCAGGATATTGTCGATTTTCTCCGATCTTGTTTTTTTATCCTGGTTTGGATTTTTGAAAGTCTCTTTTAACGCACCGGTAATAAAACTATATTTTGCATTGGTAATTATGGTTTCACTGTCTTCATTTTCGATGATCTCAATTTTGTTGATTTCTTTTTTTGTGCTTTTCTGAATTTCATCATAATTGGAATAATGAGAAAGCAGGTCATTAACCTGTTGGTCTTTTTCAAGTATTTTAATCGCTAAAAACCGGGAAGAGATTTTGTCGGTAATTGGTTTGTTTTCCTTAATTTTTTGCCTGACAATTTCAATGGCATTTTCCAGGTCTTTCCCATAATTTATATGTATGTGGCGCGATATTTTCTCTTTCCCTTCAAAAACATCAATTACTTTATCTATCAACTTTTCTAAGCCAATTCCCTTCGAACTAATGGTTGGGATAAATGGTATGCCAAGTAATTTTGCCAGTTCTTTTTTATTGAATTGAAGTTTTTTTCGTTTCAATTCATCGTACATATTTAACGCAACAACAATGCGTAAATCCATGTCTATTAGTTGGGTGGTAAGAAATAGGTTCCGTTCTAAGTTGGTTGCATCTAAAACATTTATTACTATGTCGGGTGTTTGTTCATAAATAAATTTACGAACGAATATCTCTTCTTTTGAATAGGCTGTTAAACTGTAAGTCCCCGGTAAATCATAAAAATTAAAAGTATAACCTTTGGTTTTAAAAGTTGCCTTTTTTATGTCAACCGTAACTCCTGCATAATTTCCAACCTTTTCTTTTGAACCCGAAATATAATTAAAGAGCGTTGTTTTTCCGCTGTTGGGGTTTCCAACCAAGGCAATGTTTATAATTTTTGTTCTTTCCGACTGGTTAACAAGATCTATTTTTAGGTCGGTAACACCTTCATAATTTCCATTTTCAGGTTTAATAAATTCTTTAACAGGAATAACTTCGATGAGGTTAGCTTCCGATTCCCTTAAAGAAATATTGTAGTCGAGAATTTTAAATTCAAAAGGACCGTTGAACGGGGCATTTTTAATCATAGTAACCTCTTTCCCCTTAATAAATCCCATTTCAGAAATCCTTTTCCGAAACGAACCGTGCCCCAACACCTTTGTTATAACTACTTTCTCGCTATGTTTTGCCTCACTTAATTTCACTTCTCCCTGTTCCCGCTTTTCTTATTTAATTTAAATAAAAATAAGAGCACAAATATATAATATTTCTCTTCAATTTAAATAAAATGTAAATCTTCTTTAATTATTACAACAAGTAACTATTTTTGTTTGATTAAACTGTGCCATGGAAGAGAAACAATTTTATCAGAATATTCAAAAAGCACTTGAAAATCTGCCGGAAAACTTTAGTATTTTGGAAGAGCGGATTGAAATAGAGGTGCAAATGAAGTATTTTGAATTTTCAAAAACGATACGTGGAAGGGATACTTCGGAGGAATGTTTTGAAAATAGAGAGCAGCTGTTTGATGCAGGTATTGATATAGATCGGAAAAAGGAAATTTTATCGGCAATTGCAACTGTTGACGATGTTAAAGCTTATCGAACAATTGAAGCTTTTGTAAAGGAAAACGAAGGAGAATTAAAACAATGGTCTGTTCTGGCGATGCAGGAGAGCAGGATGCTGATACAAAGTTCACTTTTGGATGAACAACAGGTTTTTATTTCTACCGGTTTGGGAGGAAAAGGAAAGAAGTTGCGTTATTACGTGGTCTTTATTAATAACATTCAACATAAAATATTAAATAACACACAGCAAAAGTTATTGCGCGATGAGCTTATTTATGAATTAAAAGGTAGCAATGGAGAATTTGAGTCGATGGATTATATGGAAGGGTTTTCAACTGCTTTGGTAATGTTGCCCATTCAAACCGAGATAAAAAAAGTATTTCAGAATGTTGTTGATGAATGTAACCAGTATGGTAATTTTTTAGAAGACGACATGATTGTGACCAACGTAAAAGTTATGTCGAGGGGGGAAATTATTCAGTTATTACACCAAAATAGAAATCCTAACTTTGATGAATTGGAAGAAGAATAAAATAAATGTAGCTATTCAGGTCCTACCTGAAGCCGCAGGTAAAATAAAATACGGCTTAGGGCTTACTCAAAAATAACTTCCGGTTTTTATGAACATCTTT
>JAKIST010000128.1 GCA_021648495.1 Draconibacterium sp. | reverse complement strand
TTACAGTAAGGTTGGCGGTTTTTCGTGTACGGGCGAAGGGACTCGAACCCCCACGCCATAAGGCACTAGATCCTAAGTCTAGCACGTCTACCAATTCCGCCACGCCCGCAAATAAGCGGCGCAAAGGTAAATAAATAAATTAAATAGAAAAATTATTTCCATTCTACGATTGTTCCCCTGCTTTCGTCTTGCAATTCTTGTGGGACAGAGTCTTTTATCTCTCTCCACAATAAATTTATTAATTTGTGTTTCGCAAAATGGCGGGAATAAACTAAACTAACTTCACGCAGTGGTTTTATGTTTGAGAAAGATCTTACGTTGTTGCCCCTTTTTTCCGACATTGTGTCTTTTGCCAGTTCCGGGATCAGGGTAATTCCTCCTTCCTTGTCAACAATATTCATCAGTGTTTCCAAAGAACCGGCTTCAAAATGAAAAGGTAAAGGACTATCGGTAGTTCCAACATAGGAACATAAATTTATTACCTGGTCCCGAAAACAGTGCCCATCGCTCAGTAGCCAAATTTCGGGTGTGGCAATATCCAACACGGTAATCTCTTTTTGAGAATGTAATTTATGGCCCGAATTGGCATAAATGAGCATCTCTTCATAAAAAATGGGTTTTTCGATTATCTTTTCCTCTTTTAGTGGCGTAACCAAAATACCCACATCTATTAAATCTTTGTTTAAAAGTTCAACAATATTTTCGGTGGTTGCTTCTACAACTTTTATAAAAATATTGGGGTATTTCTTTTTATATTTCCCGATAAAAATGGGGAGGAGATAGGGTGCCAGTGTGGGAATAATTCCAATTCGCAACATTCCGGAGACCAGATTTTTATGATCTTTTATAATGTTTAGTATTTCTTCCGACTGTTTCAATACGATACGCGATTGTTCGATAATCCGTACGCCGACATCCGTTGGGATAAGTGGTTGTTTACTGCGGTCGAAGATGATAATTTCCAAATCTTCTTCCAGCTTTTTAATTTGCATTGAAAGTGTTGGTTGCGTGATGAAACAATGTTCGGCAGCCTTCCCAAAATGACGGTAAGTGTCCACTGCAACAATGTATTCCAATTGTGTTAAAGTAACCATGGTGTAGTTAATTTTGTTTTAAAGATAGGAACAATCCATGCAATACAATAAAATTCGGTAAGTTATTTTATTATTGTAAATAGAATAAAAGTGATTTTTGTTCGAATTGAATTATTTGTATTATTATTATTGTGGTTTTAGTGGAAGATGTTTTTAAAGTGATTTTTGACGATACCATTCAAATGCTACTACGGAAAGGGCATGGGAAACATTCATTGATTTACACCCTCCCGGCATTGGGATATGTACTTGCAAATTACTTTTTGCAATTATTTTGGGAGGTAAACCGTACGATTCGCTACCTGCCAAAAGGATTGTTTTATCGGGCAAATTTTCAGTAAAAATATTATTTGAGCCTTCGCAGGTTTCTAAAACAACCAGTTTGAAATTATTAATGGGGAGAGCAAAAAAATCGGTTGCCGATAAAAATTCCCAAGCCATTTGTTTGTACGAAAAGCCAGCGGTTTTTATAATTTTTGATTCCCTGAAGTTTATTTTTTCGTTTATAAACAAGGCTTTTTTTGCTCCAATATTATGCGCCAGCCTTATTATCTGCCCTATATTTTCAGGATTTCTAATTTCCCATACGGCAAAGATGAGTTCTTGATTTTCGGAAAGTGGTTGGATTGTGTTGCTATTAAAGAAATCGACTGAATTTGTATTCATGTAATAATGGTATAACAAATTTCGTTTAAAATAGTAATTTTGAATAAAAATTTTGAATAATGAGGATTTCATTTCAATTCCTGGTACTTTTTGTGGCGATGGTGGTTGTGGCTTGTGGTCCTTCTGACGAAGAAAAAGCACGGGTAAAACTCAAGCTCGCAAAAACATTTCTGGCAAAACAAGATACAAGCAATGCATTGATTCAATTAGATAGTATTTCAACTTTATATCCCGAAGCGATTTATTCGGTAAATGCAGCAAAAAATTTACTTACCGAAATTAATTTTTCGGTGATGCAAAGAAAAGAGGCTGCGTTGGATACTTTGAAAATTAGAATTGAAGAATTGGAGAAATCATTTGTGAAAGAGAAAACAGAGTTCGACAGGTACACACAATACATTCATAAAAGACAAACTTTTAAGCGTGCATGGGACCGTTCTTATATTCAAGTACATTTAGACGAACGCGGTGATTTGTATTTAAGCAGTAATTATCATGGCAAAAAATGGCTAAACCATACAGGCTTGCGTGTATATGACCGCGGCGACGAGGCTAAAACAGATTCTGTACCGATTGGTGATGCGTACAACCACCATAGCGATTTTATTGATGACAAATGGGAAAAAGTGTCGTACCGAAATGGTAAAGACAACGGTGTTATCGAATTTATTGCCAAAAATGCCAGCCGTCGGTTAAAAGCTGTTTTCCTCGGTAAAAAGTACTACTACATAATTTTGGAAACTTATGACAAAGAAGCTGTAAAAGATGCGTTGGCTTTGTCGAAAGCAATTAAAAACAAAACGAAATTGGAGGCTGAAGTTAAAAGTTTGCAAAAGAAACTTCATGTAAATTAAAGAAAACTAAATAGTATGCCCAGAAAGTAGGTGTTTGATCCAGAAAGTTCGAATTCAAAGCCTGCCCCGAATTGTTCGGGGGCTTGCGAAGTCAGAGAACAAAGGAGTTCCGATGCATCGGGATGACTGTTTCTCTGACAAGCGTAACAGCCTGTCCCGATTGTCGGGAAAGAAGTCGGACTTTACGAGACAAACACTAAATAATTTCCTCCACATTCTCAGGAGGATTGGCCAAAACTGCTTTGTTCCCGTTAACTACAATTGGGCGTTGCAACAATTTTGGATTTTCAACCAGGATATTAATCCACTCTTCATCCGAAAAATTTTTCCCTTTAAAGTTTGCTTTGTAATCTGCCTCTTGGGTACGAACAAAATCAAAAGGATTTTTACCTGTTTTTGATATTATTTCTTTTAATTCAGTTTTGGTAATCCCTTCAACCAAATATTTTTTCACTTCAATATCGTAGCCTTTTTCTTCTAAATATTGTAATCCTGCCCGGCTTTTCGAGCAGCGTGGATTGTGGTATATTTTCATAACAATATGATGTTTGTTTATTATGTATTTGTAGTAATCTTCTTGTGCACGAAAAATTTCCTCTTCTTTAGCATTGTATTTATTTGTTAATTTGGGATCTAAAAATCGTGCTTTGGAGTTGTCCTTTAACTGGATGGTCAACATCTCTTTAAGTTCTTCCCGAATCTCCGGGTCGTAAACTGGGCAGCTATTTCTATGCGTCGGTTTAAATTTCGGGGCATCCAGTCAGCCGACGAAATGTATATTTTTTCATCACCCCCGTTTCCAAACAAAAAAATACGCGAATGTTCGAGGTATTTATCCACAATACTTATTGCAGTTATGTTTTCGCTTAGTTCCTTTATCCCCACTTGCAAACCAAATATTCCCCGAATAATGAGCTGGATTTTTACACCAGCTTTACTGGCCTCATAAATTTTCTGCATCATTTTTGGGTCAATCAGGCTGTTCATTTTAAGGGTCATCCAGGCTTTTTCCCCTTTTTTTGCCCGTTTGATTTCATTGTCGATACTTTTGGTGAAGAAATTTCGCATGTTAAACGGACTCACTACCAAATGTTGATAATTAAAGTGTTGGTAATTGTGTTTAAAAAACTCAAATACATTCTCTACTTCGTCGGCTAATCTTGAATCCGAAGTCAGTAATCCTTCATCGGCATAAACGCGGGCTGTGTCTTCATCGAAATTCCCTGTACCGATGTATGCATAATTTTTGAATGTCTTGTTTTCTTTGCGTTTTATCCACGTCAGTTTGCTGTGTACTTTCATTCCGGGAACGCCATTGATTACGGTAGCACCCTCTTCCTGTAATTTATTCGACCAATAAATATTTGCTTCCTCGTCGAAACGAGCTTGTAACTCGATAACAACTGTAACGGTTTTTCCATTCCGCACAGCATTTAAAAGTGCATTTACAACTTTAGATGCCGTTGCCACCCGATAGATAGTAATTCCAAGCTCTACAACTTGAGGATCGATTGCTGCTTCGCGCAATAAATCGATAAAATGATTGAATGTTTGATAGGGATAATGCAGCATTATATCTTTCTTTCGAAGCATGTGAAGAATACTTGTGTGGGAACATAAATCTTTATGTCGGATTGGTGGAAGTTTAGGATAATAATGTTTCTTGTTGCCTATTTCAGGAAAATTCATAAAATCCCGATGGTTGTGATATCGGCCACCGGCAACAGTATCTTCCTCGTTGTCCAGTTTCATTTTTTTCAGGATGAACTGTTTTAAATCTTCCGGCATGTCCCGGTCGTAAATTAATCGGACCGGTTTGCCGATTTTACGCTTTTTAAGGCTGGTACTCATTTTCTCCATAAAACTTTTCGAAATATCATCATCAATATCCAATTCGGCATCGCGTGTTATTTTTAAAGTGTAAGCTTCATAAACATTGTAATCGAAATAGAAAAAAAGGTCGTTCAAGCAAAAACGGATGACATCATCCAGCATCATCACATATTTATTGTTATTACTTTTAGGTAAAACCAAAAACCGTGAAATCGTTTTTCCCGGAACTCGAATAAGCGAATAAGCAATTTCTTTGGAATTTGATTTCTTTGAAAGTTTTACTGCGAGATATACCGAACGGTCGCGCAAATAGGGGAATTTGGTTTTTTTGCGCAACATAATGGGAACTAAGTTGGGAAGCACTTTATTGTAAAAATATTTTTTTACGAATAATCCTTGCTGATGATTGAGTTCTTTTTCATTTATTAGGAGAATATTATTTTCTTTTAATTCTTGAA
Source organism: Draconibacterium sp. (assembly GCA_021648495.1). Classification (GTDB taxonomy): domain Bacteria; phylum Bacteroidota; class Bacteroidia; order Bacteroidales; family Prolixibacteraceae; genus Draconibacterium. Next base: position 6,354 of record JAKIST010000128.1, on the reverse strand, counting down.
CAATATTTTTAAATATAATTTGAACTTTTTGTTGATGACCACTTACAACTTTATAAATTTTATCGTGCAATTCCTGAGGAGTGTAATTTCCTAAAAGGTTTTCTTTATCTTTTCCCAAATCAACCATTCGGCGAACAGTTGCTACACGGACCCTGAAAAATTCATCGAGATTGTTGGAGAAAATTCCAATAAAACGAATGCGCTCGAAAAGTGGGGTGTTTGGATCTTCGGCTTCCTGCAGAACGCGTTCGTTAAACGAAAGCCAACTTATTTCGCGATTTGTGAAATTTTGCGCGGAATACATAATTATAGTTTTAAAAAGTTAAAACTCCGATTTTTGCCAATATCAGAAAAGCTAATGATAATTCAAACAGAATTCGTTGTGTTTTATAAATATTGACGAAAAGATTTTAGCCAAATTCAATTTATCTTATTACTATTTTTTCATTTGTTCCCAGTTCCCATCCAAACTGTAAAAAAGGTTCGCCTACACAAGGCAAACAAAAAGCCCGCACAAAATGTACGGGTGCAAAAAAACAATGTTCAAGTATATTATCCTGGGGTTGTTTACTGCCCCTGACCAGCAAAAAATATTATAATTCAATTGGAATTCCATTGTAGAAATCAAGTATTTTCGTGCGGAATATATATTCGTATTTTGCCTGCAAAAGATCCGATTGTGCAACGGTTAGATTATTTTTACTTAAATTGTATTCTACCGAAGTAAGCATTCCAACATTAAATTTCTCTTCTGTGTAACGAAAAGCTTCTTCCATTGAACTCACCGCTTTTTCGCTTGATATGAACCGGTTAAAAGCTGCCAATGCATTGGTGTAGGCCTGCTCGATGTCTTTACGCAACACATTTCTTGCGGTTTGCAAACGATATTCGTAATCAGCAATTTGTAATGTAGCATTCGAGATACCCGTTTTTACCTGGTTTCGATTAAAAATTGGTACGTTTAAAGTTAAGCCAACACCAGACCGTCCATTGTTTTTAAGTTGGTTTCCAAACGGAATCCTCTTACCATAAATATCGGAATATTTGTTATTGAACAGGTTGTAATAATTCGCTCCGAGGCTTAAACTTGGATAGCGGTATCCTTTGGCAATATCCAATTGGCGCACGGCACTTTTTACCCGCAACTGAGCCGCTTTTATTTCTGGGCGGACATTTATTGCATTACGAAATACATCAATCGCATTTATCATCGACGAGTTGGCTTTTATTTCGGGCAGTTTTGGTTTTTCAATTTTGAAACTCTCGGCAATTGGAAGTTCCAGAAGTTGAAATATTGTTAAATATGCCAACTGGGTCCTATTCTTGTCGTTTACCAATTGTAACTCTTCGCGGGCCTTCTGGGCTTCAATTTCGAGGAGTGCGCCGCGTGCCAAACTACCTGCTTCAACCAATTGTTGGGTACGGTTAATTTGTTGGAGAGTTAAATTAATTTGAGCTTGTGAAACCAATTCCAATTCCTCGGCAAATAAAATCTCCAGGTAGGAAGCAGCGATATTAAGCATTATATCATCCTTGAATTTTTGTAAGTCCTGAATGCTTGCCTGCAAATCGAGTTCGCGTTGTTTAACTGTATTGCTTAATGTAAAACCATTCCATAATGTGACATTTGTACTTGCACCACCCGTCAAACTCGATGAGTTAACATTTTTATAGGTATTATCGTATGTAAGCGAACGCCCAAAACTGTAGTCATTTCCCAACTGGGCATTCAAATTTGGCAATTTATCCGATTTTGCCTGTTTTACCTGATTCTCGCCGTAGTTGGTGGTTAAAGTCTGTTGTTTTATTTGAATGTTGTTTTCAAGTGCATAATCGATACATTTTTGCAGCGACCAAACATTCTGTGCATCAACGGCAAAACTGCCGGATATTAAAAGTACTCCAATAAATAAGGCTGAAAATTTCTTCATTGTATCGTGTTTTTTTATCATGCTAATTTATATAAACTGAACTACATAGTGTCCGTCTATAAAGTCCGACTTCTTTCCCGACAATCGGGACAGGCTGTTATGCTTGTCAGGAAAACAGTCATCCCGACTCGTCCAACCTCCTTTATTTTATGACTTCGCAAGCCTCGAATTCAAACTTTCTATTCCAAAAACTTTACTTTATTGACAGGCACTTAATAGTACAGACCCCAATCATAATTGTCTAAAATGCCAACGATATTAAGTAATGTCGTTTACCCGGAACCGGAAGAACCAATAATCGAAACAAATTCTCCTTTTTTTATTTCGAGGTCGATTCCCTTTAGGCATTGTTACGAAATAACATGACCATTCTGGCTTGTTCTTTTGCACGCTAACTGCGTTAAAATCCTCGCTATAGCTTTGGCTATGACTACGTTTTTTGCCTTGTTATCGAACAAAATAACATCGCCAGCTTTGTCCAACTTATTTCGTAATAATCCCTTAGAACATGCAACGAGTTATTGCCCGTAACATACAATTTGTGAATATTGTTAACACTAATCATTATTTTTGCTTTCTGTCCACTCATGGCGGAGTTGACAATTGTTTTTTTTCGATTAAAGATGAAGAATTCTCAGTCTATTCTCCACATTTAATCGACAAACACCCGATTCTTTCATGTGAATATTCTTTTTTGTCTGTTTATGATTTCCCTGCTTCAAGGCAATTTGTTATTTATATTTTGTAAGTCGCATATTTTAATGATACGTTACAACAGTGTTTTAATTTTTTGAAGATTATTATTTTGTATATATTTGCAATATACATGAAAAAGCTATTTGATAATTGTGAAAGTTTTGAGTGGGATAAAGGAAATTCAGGGAAAAACTTGATTCGTCACCAGGTAATGCAGGGCGAATGTGAGCAAGTTTTTTTTAACGAACCAATTATTCTGTTTAATAATGAAAAACATTCACAAATTGAGAATCGTTGGTTTTTACTGGCGAGAACAGATGCAGAGAGGCTGTTGTTTATTGTTTTTACGATTCGGGGAAATGCAATCAGAGTAATATCAGCAAAGGATATGAACAAAAAAGAAAGGGAAAAATACAATGAAAGAGCTTAAAGAAATACCGTTATTTAGTAACGAGGAAGAAGAAAGGGAATTTTGGTCCAAAAACGATTCTTCGGAATATGTTGAATGGGAGAAAGCTGAAAGGGTAATTTTCCCAAAACTCAAACCTTCAACAAAAACTATTTCATTACGCCTTCCTGAATACATCCTTGACGAAATAAAAATGCTTGCACGCAAAAAGGATGTCCCTTATCAATCTTTAATAAAAATCTTCCTACACGATAGATTGGACAAGGAATTAAAGCATTCTGGCTGATTTTTGTTTATTAACAAGAAATTGGAGTTGCAAAATATTCGATACTAATATTCATTAATGGGATTTAAAACAATAACATTAAAACTGCCCACCGATTTTACCACGGAACAACTACAACAAAAAATTGCGAAAGAATTACGCATAAAAGATTTTTCTTTTCAGATTGAAAATAAAAGTTTGGATGCACGAAAAAAATCGAATATTTTTTGCTTAGTAAAAGTGGCTGTAAATTCCAATGAATTTTCGCTTGGTGAACCAATTGAATTGGAGAAACTTGAAATCCCATACAAAAAAAGAACAGAACAAATTGTAGTTGTGGGAAGCGGACCGGCAGGTTTTTTCTGTTCTCTAATTTTACAAAAAGCAGGTTTTAAAGTTACTCTTATTGAACGTGGTTCCGAAGTTGAAAAACGGGGCAAATCTATTTCCAACTTCGAACGGACCGGGATTTTCGACCCGCAAAATAATTACGCATTTGGCGAAGGGGGAGCAGGCACTTTTTCCGACGGTAAACTAACTTCGCGTTCGAAACGAATATCAAAAGAGAAACATTTTATACTTTCCAGTTATGTTGAAGCGGGCGCACCCGAAGAAATTATGTACATGGCGCACCCACATTTGGGCACCGACAACCTGAGGAAAATAGTTCGGAATTTACGCGTTGAATTTGAAAATATTGGCGGACGAATTCTTTTCGAAACCATGCTCAAAGATATTATTGTCCGAAATTCGAAAGTAACAGAAGCAGTTACTTCGCAAGGAAATATACTAAGCAATGCACTGTTTATTGCGCCCGGTCATTCTGCCTACGAAACCTACCAAATGTTAATTAGTCGCGCCGTTCCGTTTCGAACAAAAAACTTTGCTATTGGAAGCCGCATGGAACACCGGCAGGAAGTTATTAACCAGGCACAGTGGGGACACGCAAAATTACCCGGAGTAAAAGCTGCTGAATATAGACTAACATCGCGTGCCGATGGAAAACACCAGGTATTTTCGTTTTGTATGTGCCCCGGCGGAATTGTTGTCCCGGCTGCTGCTTATGCAAATACAAACATTGTAAATGGAATGAGTTTTTATAAACGAAACGGAAATTTTGCCAACGCTGCTTGTGTTGCCGGAGTACATCCCGACGAGCTGGCCGGGAAAACTGTTTCGCCATTGGAAGCGCTCGAAAATTTGAAAAATCTGGAGGAAAAATTCTTTCGATATTCAAATGGATACAGAGCTCCGGCCTGTTCAATTTCCGATTTTTTACGGCAACGCAGCAAAACCAATAAATTGGAAAGTAGTTATCCGCTGGGAATAAAACCTGCTCCGTTATGGGAATTGCTGCCAACTCCAATAGTAAAATCTATGCAAGTTGGATTATCCGATTTCATCAGAAAAATGAGAGGTTTTGAAACAGGCAACCTTTTAGGTTTCGAAAGTAAAACCTCATCACCGGTCCAGGTAATTAGGGGAAAGAACGGATTAGTTGAAAATTTTGAAAATTTATATATGATTGGAGAGGGAAGTGGTTACGCCGGGGGAATAATTTCGAGTGCTGCCGACGGTATTAAAGCGGCTATGAGTTTAGTTGAGAAATAGACAGTTCTTTTTCCCTTTTAGGTGTGGCGAATTCCAATTCGCCATTATTTAACCGCGAATCGCCTCGTAGAGATTACTTTATGAGAATTCGCGCCACCCACGAATTCTTTTACCTTAAATTAATTTATAAAAGCCCCACCTAAACTTCCATCAATTGTTGGAGAGAAAAAAACAAATAGTTTTCAATACCAATAGAAAAAATCTGCTGGTTGAAAGAGAATGGTAGGAAGTTATTGAATAGTTAAAAAAAGAATCCAGAGGATTCAAATTATTTACAGGATTAATTGATCATTTTTTAATTCGACTCCAGTTGGAGTCGAATTTCTTAGGCTTTGTAAAATAATAAATGCTTCAAATTTAGCGAAGTTTTTTTGGTTTTTAGCAACTTGATAAATTTGCGTATAGCCATGTCTATACAAAGATTTAGCAAAGAAGATAAAAAGCAAAAGAACAAGTTAAAAAGGAGTAGTTATTGTTTTACAATGCCTTAGCATACATAAATATCTATAAACATTCGACATCGCTGAGGTCTTTTTTGAAAGTTTGACCTTAAGGAAATGATTATATCAGATGTTTTTCGCCCTGATAGGGACGATATATGGGCAGAACAGAATCAGCCCCCTTCATTCAAAAGTTCCGTAGATCCATCGCCGCAAAGCGATTCTTATGGAAGGCTCCTATGGAGAAAGTAATAAAATCAGGAAATTTAATGAATTTCTTATATTTTTACCGGACACAAATGATTGTTAATTGACATTATTACAATGAAAACCGTAATAAAGTCTAATATTGTTTCAACCTCTTTTGTTTTTATTTGTTTGAACTTGATAAACTTATAAAATTGAAATGGAATTTACCACAACAAACTATATTCCCGGATTACGCCCGCAAGTTACACTTCCAACAAACGAAATGTTTTTGCTGCTAAAAGAGGAGGGCATCAGAAAAATGGTAAGCGAGCATTACAATCGTTTAATTGAAAGTGAAATAAAAGATTTATTTCCGAAAAATCCCATCGCACTTGAAAAAGCAAAAGAACACTCGGCCGATTTTTTTATTCAGATTTGTGGTGGTCCAAAGTATTTTAATGAAAACCGTGGCCGTCCAAGGTTAAATCAACGCCACCTGCCATTTAAAATTACACCTGGGGCCAGAGTTGAATGGCTTGATTGTTACAAGCCTGTTCTAAAAGAATTAGACTTGCCCGAAAAAGTAATTTTATCTTTTTGGAATTATTTGGATGTATTCTCAAAGTGGATGGTAAATTCATATAAATTAAAAAGTTATTGATTTATGTCTGTGGTAAATTCTTTGGTAAGGGTTTGTGAAGAAATAACATGACTGGAATTGACGAAGTTATTTTGTGCGATAACAAGGTAAAAAACGTAGCTATAGCCATAGTTACAGCGAGGCTTTTTAACGAAGTTAGCGTGCAAAAGAAC
>JAKIST010000127.1 GCA_021648495.1 Draconibacterium sp. | reverse complement strand
TAACCCTCTCCTGCCGTGGAGAGGCCTTTGAGTCCCTTAATAAGTAAATCGTTATTTAAGATGGGGCTTTTATTGTCAGGGACAAAAGTCTTGACAGCGGTAAGTTCCACCGACGATGAAAGAGCTTCATTGAGCCAACCGTAAGGGAAGTTATTGCCGGATACAACGGTCTGCTTTGCTTTTCTCCACCATGCATCCTTGAAAGTGGAGTAACCCTCGTAAGGAAACTGGATACAATGAAAGAGTTCGTGGGTAAGCGTTGCCTTCAGGGTGTTGCTGTCGTAGTTTGGAATTGAGGAGGGCAGATTTAAATCCAGCCACCTCGCCCCTGTTTTGCCTTGCTGGTACAATCCGTAAATGACCCCTTTTGTTGATTTGATATTTAGGTAGTAAACATCTAATTTGGCTGGTACGGATGGGTATTCCAAACCCAGTCCTCCACGGATGGGATCCCCCGTAAGAAAAGCCTGGGCTTCCTCTAATTTGTAGAGGGTTGAGGTAACTGTTTTTTCAGAAATCTTGTCGCGTTTATAATGGAGGACGAAATGATCGCTTGCCTTTTTCGTCATTAACCATCGCGAGATATCATCCCAGGCGGCATAACTTGCCAGGCCTCCAAGCGTAACAAGTCCCCAGGTAACAATGCAGCCGTGATTAAGTTCAGCCTCCCATGAGTTGGTTTGTGCGTTGTAATCTGCAGCATGAAAACGCCAACGTGATTCAACCTCTCCAGTGCAGGGAGAGTAGCTCTCTTCGTAAAAGGCCAGGACGACCCTCCCGCGATCTTCGGGGGAAATTTGAACCGTTTTGGGCATTGTTACCCGAACTGCGCCTGGCACGGCACTGTCTTCCTGCGGCTCGATAGAAACATAAGGGCAAATGCTCTTGAAATTATCGGATGGAATGGCCTCTCCATCTATCTCCTTCGTCTCAAGTGTGGCTCCAGTCATCGCCAAGACCTTCACCCAAGGAACGACAGTTTCTTGCCATGTGAAAGAACCGGTAGGAGAATGTTGCATATTTTCATCCTTTTGTCCATTTGTTATACAGCCGGCCAACAAATCTTGAAATTCCGAAGAATTAAATAACATCTCGATAATCTCATTACGTTCAATCGCTTGCCATTGATTTATTTCCGGGTTACCTGGCTCCCTGCCCAATACCGCCTGATATGCATCTCGCAGGAATTCTTGTTTGCTTTTTTCTTTATTTTTATATTCTGGCGAATTAAAGAAGTTTAATGTTACTGTTTCCCTCGATATCCCATTTTGTAAATCAGTTAGGTATTTTGCTCCATGTCCTGAAACGGGTGCAACCTCAATATCTCTTTCTAACACTGATTGATATAATGAACGTACAAATTCCTTGTTCGATCCACAAAAATTGCCAACAGCATCATTGAAATCTGAATGTATGCCAATAAATTGATTGGAAATTTTAGAATTAATTTTTTCTCTATTATCCGTACTTTTGTTCCCTGTCCGATAGATTCTCACATTATCGATTCCAATACGTGCAGCATACGAATTAAACTTTAGTTTTCCTGTGCCCGAAAACCTTGATGTTATTGTTCTTTCATATATTTTTCGTCCATCACAATAGGTTTCCAAAGTATTTTCGTTTCGAACGACTTTATAATGATGCCATTGTTTTGGCACCCAAACTTTACCATTCACTAATTCCCTGTTCTCGGCCACTTTTCCCACATCGGAACCTGACTGTGTATTATACCAGCCGCCTATAAAAACAATGTATCCTTCATCGTTGTTATTATGTAAATAAACATTTATTCCATTCGTTTCACAGAATCCATCGAATTCAATTGCCACATTCTCCATTGGGATTTGTATATTTAAAACGGCTAACAGAGAATTGCCCGTGTTCCAGAACAACTGCCCATTATTGACACCTGCATTCGGATCTTCAATACTCCAGTTGCCCGTTCCAGTACTAAAATCTTCATAAAAAGGCAGATTATCCTTCTCCGTTTTTGTTCCACTTATCAGTCCGTTTTTTGCGTTTCCAATCAAACTCCCCAATTGTTTTACAAAAATATTCCGCCAGCAAACTGCCCCTTTGTTGTAATTGCCGCCTTGAAAGGTAAGATCATCGGCATCGCCCAGCCAAATACAGTTTTCGTCGTTTATTTGCTTGCTAAATGTATGTAGCTCCAGCGGATAAGAAATATTGGTGGCAGTGCTTTTCAATTCACTGTTCAAATACAAATCGAAACTATTTTTAGTAGGATGCGCATCAACCCTTATTTGATACCATTTACCTACTTCGAGATTACCAAGTCCGCTTTTGAGACCGTAAGTTGCACCGGGTTGAACATGCCCAAGGTCGGTGCCCCAGTCAATATCAACAAAAACAAAACCATCGCTGTAAAGTATGGGGAAGTGGTTGTCTGCAACATTCAGTTTAACATCAAAAAACACCTGGTAATCGTTTTCAAAATTGTAAGGGCACGGAGTAGTGAACCAGGCTCCTCCCGGTTTCATCGACTCGATACACAGTTCACCCGGATTTTTAGAATAATTTCCTTCGGATGTTTTATGGGGCTGCCATACCGAATTGTCGAGCGTAAATTTACCCGGTTGGTTTTTGCTTTGTGTTGGACCGGTGATTGTAAATAGTTTAGTTGTACTGCTTGCCTGCCCGTTATTATCAGTTACGCGGAGGGTAGAAGTGTAATTGCCGGGCGTTGTAAACTCCATGCTTGAACCGTGCAAATTATTTTCCCTGATTTCAAAAATATTGTCGCCGTCTTTATCGAGTTCAAACAAGGTAATTTGTCCATCGGGATCGTAACTGCCACTCGGATCGAATTGCACCCAAACCGGTGCTTGAAATGGCCCTCCCGAAACTGTGCTTACATTTAAACCGGCAACCGGTGGAGCATTTGAAATATTAGCAGTATTATTTATATTGTTTTGATTTGTAACAGAAATGTTGGAAGTACCGTTTATCAGCGAATCATAATAGTCCTTTTTTTCTTTATAATCTTTATATGCTAATTGTGCTTCGGGTGTATCGCCGTTACCTTGCGCCATAATTTCATCTAAAATATTGTAGGCAGCCATGTATTTTTCGTATGCCATTTTTTTCAGATCAGCAACAGTAATTTCGTTGTTGACACCAGTATTGTTTAGCTTTTTATTTGTATTGTTTGAAGTTATATTCCAACTAAAGTTTGAATTGTTATTTCCATTCCCAGTGTTGCCGAGGTTTGCCGAAACAGGGGTTCCCGAGCCGGGTATTTCCCACGTAAAAGTAATTCCATTAATATAATCATCGGTGTAAGATTTTTTGTACATATCAATTATTTCAAGAAATACGAGATTTCCCCTTTTTGTGTACATGGCATAAGTATGTCCTTTGGTAATGGGCGATTTGTGGAATTCGACGGGGTAAAAACGAGGATCGTCCGGAGCTGGTTTTTCCGAAATAGTGTATAGCGGCACCTCCCCAAAATCGATTACTTTTGGTCGCACGTATGTGTCGGGCGATTCGATAAATTCTTTTTCCGAGTAAAAAATATCCGGGTTTAAAGATGCATCGTTTACACCATTCTCTCCAATACGCTGAACGGCTTGCTTTTGAAAATCGTAGCCATCTTGAAAACTACCTTCGCCACTGAAAATTTCGAGTGTAACGGTGTCCTTCTGTGTTGCAGCTACCGTGGGGGTTTTCTGGATAGTTTCGTCCCACCATTGTACAAAAATACCATCGGGATAAGGCTCGAAATATGAATCTCCATTTTTATCTTTCACTTTTATGCGAAGATAAATCCGAACCAATCCCTGCGGTTTCATTGTATATTTCTTGCTGAAAATACCACTGCCGGAAGCCACAATTTTATACATTTCACTTGAAACACAATTCTGGTAATTGTCTTTTTCAGTTTCATTGGAGTCCGGTACCGGTACTTCGCAAACTTTAAGTTCAACAGAAACAATATCATTTTTTAAACGTTCACTAAAATTGCCGTTTGAAATTGTCAATTCAGGATCTGTTCCAATAATTTTCAATGAATTGCGGTCGGGCCACTGTTTTTGCAGCTCTTTTACCGGAATGTTATTTAATTCGATTTCGTACTCCATTCCCGGAACTTGCAACGCACGGTACCGTTTCCATACATCGTACCATTCGCACCGAGGGAGTAAATGGGTAAAAAACTGTACCGTTTGGCCGTGAAATGTATATTTTCCACACAGTAAATTTAAGGGATCGATAACTGTATTTGCTTCTTCTTTTACTTTCAGATAAAGCAATTCGTCAAAACCCTTTTCCAGCCCGTTTAACTGTTTAGATAAGTTCTTGATTTTTTCGCAATCGGGTACGTGTTTTTGATTGTTGCTGTAAAGGGCCACAAACATCAATATGAAGTTTTTAGCTTCCTTTTCCCTGTTTATTAGTTCTTCAATATTAACAGGCTCATCGCCTTGTGTGGTCAGAAACAGGTCGGAAAAGTGCCATGCAAATGAATAACGTTCGTAATTTTCTTTGTTTTGCAAACGCCTGTATTGTTTTGGGGTAAGCCAATTGTACGGAGGGGTGGCTTTCACTTCGAAACTGTTACCATAAATCGATTGTTCAATCTCCAGCCAATCCATGTCGAGAAAATCGTCAGGGAAGTTGTTTGTATTGCAATATTCCTCCAGGGCTGTGTATCCCGGGTGAATTGTTGAAAACGGTTTCCAAATAATTCTATTTTTATCTACAAAAAAGAAATTATCGAGTGCTGCTTTTAAGGGTTCAGTTGATTGCTTTAATTTATCTTTTACATCGAGCCAGCGTTTTACCAACTTAAATTTATCGGAAGAGCCAACATAAAAACCACCTCTCGAATCTAATCGATCTATTTCTGTTTCAACCAAGGAAATTAGTGCTTCGTTTTGATCATATTCTTGCAAATCTTCAGCACCGTTTAAAAGGGTTATTTTAAAATTGAAATATTCATCGACAATTTTTTTTGCATCGGTTTTAAAATCTTCCGGGGTTAAAGTTCCCATTCCGAGGGCTATTTCGTCGTGGCTGATTTGAGTACCGAATGATGCTAATTTTTTTTCAGCGTTTAGTTCGTCGATTTTGGTTTTGTTGTCCTCTAATCTTGAAGCAAGATGTTCCAATTGGCTCAGGGTAATCTCCAACCTTTCTTTTAACTCTTCTATGTCGTCATTGGCCGCCTGCATGTAAATTGTTGAATTCAATGCTCTTAGAACCTCTTTCTGCTCTTTGCTTTCAAAAGCCGGTTTGCTTGTTCCGCCGCCCGGTTGTGGCACCGTTTTATTCTTCCCAACCAATTTTAATGTCATATTCTGGTTGAGTTTCATCTCTGCATCTTCTATTTTTTGATATATTTCACCCGGATTTATCGCCGGATAATGAATTAATCGATCGGGAATTATCAATTCGCCTTCACCACATCCTGTCCTGTTCATTAATAGCGAAATATGCAAACCGCAGAAAGCATCTTTCACAACAGACGTTTCCCATTCCCCGTCGTTCCAAAAATAGTTGGGCTGAGTTCCGTTGCAAGCCAGTTTCTTTATTTTTGAAATGAAATCGGAGGGCAATTTTTTGCATTGAGAAATCAAAATCCCAATGGAATCGAGGTCGTCTAAAATTTGTGCTTTCTGATTATTGAAGCTTCCTAAATCGGCATTAATTGCTTCTTCTTCGAGATTATTTAACCCCAGTTGAATAAAGTTTGAAATTTTGGATGCATCCATTTTAGCCTGTCGAAATTTTTTCCCTATCTGGTTTTGTTCCGTTAAAAGAGGGAGCTTAAATTCTGTGTATTGTTTTGCCAATATTATATTCTCTTCTTTTATTCCATCCTTCCATTTTTTTATCTTTTCTCTTATCCTTTCCGCTTTTCTCGGTTTTATTTTTTGAGCAATTGTCCAGGCGGTAAAAGTACTGTCGGCATCAAAAACGATGTGAGATGAAGCTATTAAATAATTGTTGTAGCATACTGCCCGGTTGTCAAAATTAGCTTTCAGGTTTTCTTGTTCCGAAATAAAAGCATTGAGGTTAAACGAAGCTTTTGCATTTTCTTTCAGATGGCCTAATTTATTGTTGGTGGCACTAATAATTTTATCATCTTTTGAGACAGGATTTAAAATCTGCCCAACTTTAGGAGGAATATTAAACACCACATTTTTACCTTTTAGCTCTTTCAATTTACTCTTCAGTGCCTTATTGTTTAAATAGTAGAGATTTAATTTTCCCGAACAATTTTTGTTGGTAATATTGGAACATTCGGCGGCTTCGCGGACCATGGCCATTCTTGAAGCGAGAGTGGGCTTTATTTGCTCTACAAGGTCTAAGCCCGAAAGAATATCGGCAAACTTCCAAAACATGTCGGATGCGAACGTAACACTCGAAAAAAGATCTTTCGCTCTTGTTTCGGCCGCATTCGTTGCCTGGTCTTTCATATATTTGGTGGCCTCATCTTTTGTTTTACCCTTTAGCATTTTATCGTCGATTTGGGTAATTACTTTATCGGTAAGGTATTCGGTGAGTTTTTTTTCACCCTCTTCTGATAACTTGTCTTTCCCATTTTCAATCAACTCTTGCCAAGGTGTTTTATCCAACTGCACAATTACGTAACTATCCCAAACATTGCTGGCTATTTCGGGGGTCACCTTCATTTCACTTACCAGGTTGTCGATAAAATTTTTCTTCCATGTTTTTTCAATACTTTCAATCACCAGGTTTTTTATTATCCCCTGAATGTCTTTACATTTATCCATGTCCATTTCCGAAAAACATTCGAGAATGGGTTTAAAAACGGTTTTCCAATCTATGTTTTGAACAATGTATAAAACGTCCGATTTCATATCATCGTACCACTCGTCTAAAAACGACACATCTTCGCCTTGGTAGTAGGCTAATTTTGCCGTCAATTCCTGCCGCTTCGCCCTCCAGTAATTGTGTTCTGCTGTCAACTGTTCAAGGGTTGACGAATGTGTTGACCTGGCCTGGTTCACTTTTGCCATATATTTCCCGGTGCGGTTTTCCACATTCGAAAAGTCTGTTTTCCGATAATCGTAATACTTTTGGTGATATTGGTTTACCTTCTCCGAAATTGATTTTGTAAACTTTCTTTCCAATTCAATTTTAATTCGAAGTTCGTGTAGGATACCTTGTTCTGCTGTTTGATTTTGAGCCAAAAGAGGAAATGAAATTACAATTAGAAAGAATGAAAGCAACAGGCTTAAGCGTTTCATTATTTTGATTTTTGGTTTATTATATTTCGAAAGTTATTGATAAATGGTTACTCTTCCAAATTTTCTATTATTACGAACATTGGTTTGAACAGAACTTTTTATAATTCTACTTTACCAAAATTAAAACAATATCAACAAAATAGAATCCAGAGGATTCAAATGTTTATAGAAATATCACAAAAATTGGAAATACGACTCCAGATGGAGTCGAATAACGTACAAATTGAAATTTTTCTATAAACATGTAATGCCTCTGGCATAAAAAATCTATTTTAGTAAAGTAGAAATAAACACGCTTTTCATTATAATTCATTTTTAAAAGCAGTTGTAAAATCAAAATTATTTTTCAATTTTTTCGATGTGTTATTGTTTTTTTTGATGTGAATTGAAAAACCTTCTTTAAATTTTATTGTTCAATCAATTAAATGAAACAGATGAAAAACTTTTTCAGGAATAAAAAATTACAAATTGTGTTCATCCTTTTGGGTGCTGTGGGTGGATTTCTGTATTGGGAATTTGTTGGGTGTACAAGCGGAACTTGCCTCATAAAATCGGTTTGGTACTGGAGTACACTTTGGGGAGCAGCCGTTGGATATTTGGTAGGCGATTTTCTGAACAAACGAAAAAAGAAAAAAGAGGAGAAAAAGTGAGCGCGAAATTTTATAATATAATTAACTCGAAACGACCGGTCCTTGTGGATTTCTATGCCGATTGGTGTGGTCCCTGCAAACAAATGCCACCCATATTAAAAGAGGTGAAAGCAGAACTTAAAGAGAGCGTCAGGATTATTAAAGTGAATGTGGACAAAAATCCAATGATTGCCACAAAATATCAAATCCGTAGTATTCCTACAACAATTATTTTTAAAGATGGAGAGGTAAAATGGAAAGGGTCAGGCATTCGTAAAGCCAACGAATTAAAAACTATTCTTCGCCAGTATATTATTGGGGAATGAATTCCAATGGACAGATTCCTTAATTTATTTATTGAATATAAAGTAAAAGGTGCGGTAAACAATGGTTAAAGGAGAACCGTTCCTTCAATGTTTTTAAATAAAAGGAACGGCTCTTTTTGTTCAAAGAGTCGGACTTTCCAAGCCGGATATTAAGTTTAGCCTGTTCGAAAAAGCTCATTTAATTTTATAATTTAGCATTCATAAAAAATTGCTGTGAAAATAGTTAAAAAAATAGTTATTGTTTTTTGTTTGTTTGTTTGTTTACATTTTGTCCGGTTGCTACAAATGCACACCCTTTTTACGTAAGTATTTGTCAGGTTGATTATAACAAAGAAAACCAATCATTAGAGATTTCGGTAAAAATATTTGCTAACGATTTGTTAGTTGCCCTTGAAAAAGCAGGTGCTACAAAAATATTTTTGGGAGAAAAAAAAGAGAACCCCGAAACCGACAAATTTATTTTTAATTATTTGAAATAGAATTTGAAATTTAAGGTGAACGGAAAAAATGTTAACTACTCGTTTGTGGGAAAAGAGATGGAGACCGGTGTGGTTTGGTCGTATCTCGAAATTAATAGTATTTCGAAGTTAAATGAAATTGAATGTGAATTGCTTGCAGAAGCACTTGATTCACAGAGTAATATCATTCAAATAAATAATAGGGAGGGAATAAAAAATTTATTGTTGAGCAAACAAAAAACCATTGATTATATAATTTATTAACTTAATTTTAATATCATGAAAACTATCTGTTTTTTTCTGTTTATTTTAATTGCTTTCAAATTTGTGGGTGCGCAAAACCCGGTTGATACAAATTTATGTGTAGGAAATTATTATACGGAAGCCGAGGGTGCAAAAAATCTTGCTGAGCTGAGAAAGCTGTATCAAACAAAGGAGGAGTGGTTGGCACGTGCTAAAATAATTAAACAAGGAATTTTGCAAGGTGCCGAACTTGTCCCTTTTCCAAAGAAAACCCCTTTAAAACCACGCTATACCAAAGAACGAAAATACGCTGGCTATTCGGTAAGAAATGTGGCGATTGAAAGTTTGCCCGGGGTATTTGTTACGGGCAGTTTATACATGCCTGCAAACACAAGCAAAAAAATGGCGGGTATATTAAGTACGCACGGTCATTGGAACAAACCCGGAAATTACGGGCGGTACCGTGCCGATGCCCAGAACCGGAATGCCAGTTTAGCACGAATGGGAGCAGTGGTTTTTGCGTACGATATGGTTGGATACGGAGAAATGAAAGATGTTGGTTGGATACACAAACACCCAAAAGCTTTTAAACAGCAATTATGGAACAGTATCCGGGCACTCGATTTTTTACTTTCGTTAAACAATATAGATCCTGAACGAATTGCGATAACCGGTGCTTCTGGTGGCGGAACACAAACATTTATGTTAACAGCAGTTGACGATCGGATTAAAGTTTCGGTTCCGGTAGTAATGGTTTCTGCTCACTTTTTTGGCGGTTGCGTTTGCGAAAGCGGAATGCCCGTGCATAAAAGTGATCACCACCAAACCAATAATGTTGAAATTGCAGCACTCGCAGCCCCACGACCAATGTTATTGGTTGCCGATGGCGACGACTGGACAAAAAATACACCAACGGTTGAATTTCCCCATATTCAGTACATTTATAAATTAATGGGGGTTGGGGATAGAGTTGAATATGGATATTTGCCTGATGATAAACATGGTTACGAACTCTCGAAACGCAAATTTGTATATCCGTTTTTAGCGAAATATTTAAACCTTAATCTTTTCGCTATCCAAGATAAAAATGGCGAAATTGATGAAAGTGGGAATGTGATTGAACCTTACGAAAAGATGAAGGTTTTTTCTGATTCAAATCCTTTGCCTGATTATGCTGTTTTAACAAATGACGATGTGAAGTGGAAATAAAAATTCAATAGATAGATTTCAATTTGTGCTTTGGAAGATGTAAATACGTTGGCAATAAAGAAGTTTGTCAAAAATAGACTCCATTCGAGCGATAAAATTATCTTTGCAATTCAATACTAATACGATTTGTATGCAATTTATTTCTATGGTTGGGGGTTTCCTTGTAACTTTTGCATTGCTATCTTATGGAATTGGCAGCATTTCGTTGCAACGGTTTAAATTGGTTAGTCCAGGTGTTTTGTGGTTTCTATCAATGGGAATTGTTTTAGACATAGCAGCAACCGTTTGTATGATTATTGGCTCGCAAAATACACCGTTTACCATACATGGACTTTTAGGATATTCTGCTTTTCTGGCAATGTTGGCCGATGTAATTTTAGTATGGAAAATATATATAAATAGAGGGAAAAATGCTTTAATAAATAAACCTTTGGATTTGTATGCAAAATTTGCTTATGGCTATTGGGTAATTGCATATTTCACAGGTAGTTTATTGGTTATTTTTTAATTTAAAAGTTTATAATGGCAAACGATTGGAAAGATAGATTGGGCACGGTATATTCCACAAATCCCAATTTTCATTATGAAAAAGAGGAGGATGGGGAATTGGAAACACTTCCACCGCAGCAGCAAAATTTGAAAGTTAGTTTAGATCGCAAAAAGCGAAAAGGGAAAAGTGTGACCTTGGTAACCGGATTTGTTGGCGCAAACGACGATTTAAAAGATATGGGGAAATTGCTAAAATCGAAATGCGGAGTGGGTGGAACGGTTAAAAATGGCGAAATTCTGATTCAGGGAGATTTCTGTAATAAAATCATCGAAATTCTTAAAAAAGAAAATTATAAGGTAAAACGTTCGGGCGGCTGATGGAAAGCAGGCAGTTTTCAGTCGCAGTTTACAGTCACAGTTGACAGTTGACAGTCACGGTCGCAGTAAACGCCCCTCTGCCTTCGGCATCTTCCCGAGGGGAGAATTGTAAAAAAGAAATCAGTCTCAGTTTTCAGTTAAAATAAAGTTGTTTATCCGTTGTGAAATTTATAGAAATGAAAGTACAAAAAACAATATTTATTCTTTTTTTCTATTTTTTCTTTTTGAATGTAAATGCTCAGCAAAAAGATGAAGCATATCTTTTTGCATATTTTATTGGAAATGGCGAAGATGGCTTGCATCTGGCATACAGCGAAGATGGCTTGAAATGGGAGGCTTTGAACAATAACGAACCGTTTTTAAACCC
>JAKIST010000126.1 GCA_021648495.1 Draconibacterium sp. | reverse complement strand
ATTAAAGTGTTTCGTAAAAAAAAAAGGGTTAGGGGCGAATCGAAATTATCTAAATGGATTGCTACAATTGATTACAATACGAGTATTTCGTATGTGAGAAAATTGGCACGGCGGGGGGAGCAGTCGTACGATGAAAAACCAACACTTATTGCCGATGAAATAGATGATGCCTTGAACCAAAAAGGGATAGAAAAGGAGGAGGCGAAGCGGTACTTAATGCTAATGATTGAGCGTTTGCCAGTAAATTACCGGACGGTTTTAACGCTGTACCATTTGGAAGAATTTTCGTATAAAGAAATTGGACAAATTACCGGAATGCCGGAGGGGACGATAAAAAGTTACTTGTCGAGGGCGAGGAAATTGCTGAAAGGGAAGTTGGAAAAAGTTGTTGAAATAGAAAAAACTAATATTTTTGTTGATTATGCATAACAAAGAAAATAAAGTTGATGTGGGAAAAATAGTGGACGAGGGTTTAAAAACCGACCCCTGCTTTTCGTTGTCGGATAATTTTGCTGATGTGCTTACAGCAAAAGTGAGCCGGAAATATGCATGGCAACAATACATTAAAGAATTTTTGATTTATTTGGGAGTGCTTGTGGGAATGGCGGTAGTTTCGGGAGCAATGGCTTTTATTTGGTTTGGCGCCGACTGGAAAGAGTGGCTCCATTACGTTGTTTCAAATGCTGGAATAGTTGTAGGAATAAATATACTCACAATTTTTATTTTGTTTGCCGACCGGGTTTTACTTCGGTATTTTATGTTTAATTCGAAAGTGGAGCTTGGTTAGCATAAATGAAAAATGGAACGCTGATTACACAGAATAATCTGATTTTTACATATTTTCAGGTGTAAGCCAAAAACTTTATTTCGTTTTCCCTCTTTTCCGCAAATAAATAATTTGTCCCGGCACGGGTTGATAAGCTGTTTTTATACGGTTTCGCCAGTACAACAGATTTAATTTTATCCCATACAATTGCGAAAGGTAATGCATGGTTTCGCCGGGTTCAACTTTGTGGGTTAATTGGTTTTTTTGTGTTTTCCGTTTTTTGGGTTGAATATAAACCACCTCGTTTTCTTGAGGTCGATATCCTGCCAATTGGTCGTTGTACTTATATAAAACCCAATTTTTTAAACCCAGTTCTTGCGCAATAATTTCATAAGTGTCGCCTTTTTTTGCAACCACCGATTTTACCCGGTTGCGTTTAATAATTTTGTGTGAAGAAAAGGCATTGATGGTAAGTGAATTCGAAATGCCTTTGCTTCCCATCTGCTTTTGTTCGAAAGCAGCCAGTTCATCATAACTCATTTTATAATCGAGCCGATAGAGTTTATTGGTTTCAATAATATCTATTAAATGCGATGCATAATTTCTTGCTGTGGCGTAACCTGCTTTTTTTAAACCATGCGCCCAGCCTTTGTAATTAGTTGTTTTTAATGTAAACAGCGATGCGTAACGGGTGTTGTTCATTAAAAAGTTAGTGTGGTCGTTGTACGAATCTTCAACAGTTTTGTATTTTCTGAAACATTCGTTTTTTGCATCGTCGTCGTAATAAACTCTTTTGCCACGCCAGCCCGATTTGCACTTAATACCAAAGTGATTGTTCGATTTTCTGGATAATTCACTGTTCCCGTTGTTGGATTCCAAACAAGCTTGTGCCATTGTAATACTGGCAGGAATTCCACTTCGGTTCATTTCTTCGATAGCCAAAACCTGATATCTTTGAATGTATTCGGTACGCGAAATTTGTGAATAGGATAAAAGAGAGGAAGTCATGAATAAAAAAAAGAGGACTGTATATTTCATATTTTAGTTTTCTGAATACAGGTCAAAAATAGATAGTTTGATGTTTTTTCAGCATAATCGAACTTTTATTTATAAACAAAACAACGTGAATTAAAGGTTGATTATTTTATATCTCAATTTAGACAGCTTCTTAGAGTTTGTGTTTGAATTACTTTATCCTTATAAAAAAAACAAATACTGAAGGATTGGTGAATAATAGAAATACGGGTAGATTAGCTTTTTTGACGGCTTTTTAGTCGTTTTTAGTGGAGTCGGAATAAAATTGTAATTTTGACCAAACTTAAATTATGCGTAAAAAGGAACTTCAAATTTTTGTTTACGAGTACGATACCCTTGTTGAGTTATCTGAAAGCGACCAAAAATTAATTATAGCGGCGCGCGAAGCATCTGAAAATGCGTATGCACCTTATTCCAACTTTCATGTTGGCGCAGCTTTAATTCTTGAAAATGGGGTGTTAATAAAAGGGAACAATCAGGAAAATGCCGATTTTACCGATGGACTGTGTGCCGAACGGGTAGCACTTTTTTATGCCAATGCAAATTATCCAAATTCCAAAGTAGAGGCAATGGCAGTTACGGCAAAAAATAGTAATGGGCTGGTAAAAGAGCCGGCTCAACCCTGTGGCTCGTGCCGGCAGGCAATTGTTGAAGCAGAAGTACGCTTCAATCATCCCATTCGTTTAATTCTGGATGGGGCAAATAAAATTATGGTTGTTGACAATGCCGAAAGCTTGCTCCCATTTGCCTTTAAACCGGTTGTACTGGGCTAAACCGGTTATTTTTGAACAGGCTTAAAAATTCATTCCAAACTACATCCTCAGGTGGTTCGGCAACAATTGAAAGGGGGGTCTTTTTCACTGGATGGATAAATTCAATTTTACGTGCATGTAAATGAATTCCTTTATTGCTGTTCGAACGTGGAAACCCATATTTCAAATCGCCTTTAATATACAATCCTATTTCGTGCAGTTGCGCCCTAATTTGATGGTGCCGACCGGTTAAAAGCTCAACCTCCAATAAATGATAACGGTTGATACTTGCCACATGCCGATAAGTTAAACTGGCAAACTTTGCACCACGTCTTTTTTCATTGGTAACATAACTTTTGTTTTGCGCTTCATTTTTTATGAGGTAGTTTTCAAGTGTGTCCTGAAATTTGGGAGGACGTTTATCAACTACTGCCCAATATGTTTTTTTTACCTCGCCACGTGTTTGGAACAGTTTATTTAAACGAGGTAAAACTTTACCGGTTTTAGCCAATATCACCAATCCACTGGTTGGGCGATCCAGCCGATGGGGCAGTCCCAGAAACACATTTCCTGGTTTGTCGTATTTCTTTTTCAGGTAAAGTTTTACGATATCAAGTAGGGTGTCGTCTCCGGTTTTATCGCCTTGTACCATTTCGCCACAAGCTTTGTTTACTGCTATAATATGGTTGTCTTCGTAAACTACTTTCACTTTTCTATTTTTCTTAAACTTTCAACTTTTAAGGGTTGCACACTTTTCGAATAAACTCAGTATAACCTCATTTTATAAATTACTTAAAATCTTTAACCCTGAACTTTCAACTAAGTGAAACATTCAAAATAACTTCTCCATTCTGACTTGTTCTTTTTCCCTTTTTCTTCGTTGAGATTTCTCGCCATAGCTACGGATATGCCCCAAAATATCGCCTTGAAAAAGAAAAAAATAGCTTCGTCAACTTCGATGAACTTATTTTGAAAGTTTTACTAATACTGTTCCTTCTCGTTGGGAAAATCCATCGATTTTACATCTTTTATATAGTTGCCAACAGCACCTTTTATTTCGGCGGCGAGGTTGTGATAGCGACGTAAAAAGCGGGGTGAAAATTGTTGCGTAATTCCAAGTAAATCGTGGATTACCAAAACCTGTCCGTCAACACCACCACCGGCACCAATCCCAATTACCGGAATTTTTACTTCTTTGGCAACGCGTGTTCCAAGTTCAGCAGGAATTTTCTCAAGCACAATTGCAAAACAACCGGCATCTTCCAGCAATTTTGCATCGCTAATTAGTTTATTGGCTTCAGCCTCTTCTTTTGCACGGACAGTATAAGTTCCAAATTTGTGAATCGATTGTGGCATTAAACCTAAATGTCCCATAACCGGAATCCCGGCAGACAAAATCCGATGTACCGATTCAATAACTTGCGAACCGCCCTCCAGTTTTACCGAGTCAGCAGCCGTTTCTTTCATTATTCGAATGGCAGAACTTAAAGCTTCGCGCGAGTTCCCCTGATAGGTTCCAAAAGGCAAGTCAACAACTACCAATGCACGTTCAACAGCTCTTACTACCGATGTGCCGTGATATATCATTTGGTCGAGCGTAATTGGCAGTGTTGTTTGATTTCCTGCCATTACATTCGAGGCCGAATCACCCACCAGGATTACATCGATCCCCGCTTCGTCAACCAATTGCGCCATACTGTAATCGTACGATGTTAACATCGATATTTTTTCGCCCCTTAATTTCATTTCCGACAAACGGTGGGTAGTAACTTTTCGAACTTCTTTATAAACTGACATTGTATTTTCTTTTACTATTGTAAGTGCAAAAATAACCAAAGCTTTTGTCTTGCACAAACCAATATTGTTTATCTATAACAAATAGAACTGCAAATACGTTAAGGCAATGTAGTTTGATATCAATTAGTTTGTTTACTTTGAATTTTTAACCTGAATATTTCAGAAAATGATAAATTATAAAATTACCCGTTTTATTTTTGTTGGAATAATATTCCTCTTTTCGGCAATAAATTTGGTAGCTCAAGTAGAAAAAGGTTTTTCTGACGTTCCTTTTTATGAAAAGAAAGAGTTCAATACAGGGCTCCTTTTTTATGGGAATAGCGAAAGGGAAGAGTTGCGAACTGATGTTTCGAGCTTGTATGAAGAAATTGCCTCAGGGTTTCCTGCATTTCAATTTAAAAGCAGCTTTTGGAACTTTTTAGACTATAAACAAGATTTTCTGGAATTCAACTTCGAAGTTGGTCCTTTTTACGGAGTTGGTAATGGTGTGGACAGTACGTTTGTTGAAAATATTGAAGCAGACCAAACTCAATTTGGAGTGCGTGCAAATTTTTCTGTCGATTATTCGAGCCGATATTATTATAACGATAAAAATTATACAATAGTAGAAGTTGGTGCTTGGGCACGCTCCCAATTGTACAAACAAAATTCAAAGGGTTCGGCAATCGACTCGAGTGGTATTGTAAGCAACGTTGACGAAAGTTCCAATGAATCTAAATTCAGATACGGTTTCGAGGCAAAAGCCGGATGGGGCTGGGGGCGATTAAATGCTATGAACAATTATATGTTGGCACAATATATTTTGGAGAAATATTATGCCGGGCGCATTTTTTCGGAAGTGGAAATAAGAAGAGTTGCCGCTGAAATTTATAACATCAAAGACCAAAGAGATATTGTTGCCGGGCATAACAATGAGTTGGAGGCGCAGTTAATATCTGATTTTTTAAACGAGAACATGCTACTTACAGTGCCCGAAGATTTAGAAGTAGATTGGGAGATGGCAGAATTTAAACCTCGCTTACAAGGAGCACGCGTTGAGCTTGGTCCGTTTTTTAAGTACTTTAATCGCGAGCCCGACTTTATTTATGGTGGTTATATTCAATATGAAAACAAAAAATACAGGAGTTTAAAATGGAACCGGAATTTTAGTGCCGGAATAAAATATAACCGGTACAAAAAACAAGATTGGCTTTTAGCTGAACTCAATATCGGCTGGACCTATTTCCCCAATTTAAAAAGGCAGTTTGATTTTGGGGTAAAATATGTGCCCGGAGTTGAGGTGAACAATTTTTCTAAAACGAGTGGGTTCAATCACGGACTTGTTCCGTATGTTGGATATTTTTCACAAATAAATTCAAAATCGAGAGTGAACTTTACGTTTGCTTATCGCATTTCACAGAATGAAAAAATAATGCTTCCCGGGCCAGAGTTTTCGTTTTCTGTTTATCGAAGCCGATATTAGGTTTTTATTTTAAATTATTAATGGGCAGTTGTTTCGCGTTTTAGTATTTTACCATCAGGTAATAAAACTGCTGCATTTTCAAATTCATTATCTTTCGTAAATATTCCCTATTCTGTCTTTTTGTCACCGAAATTGACAGGTTGTTTTTGGTAATTCAATAATTCTGTGTCAGTTTTGCATCAAAAATTACTCAATTTCCAATGGCATAATCATTGATTGTTGGCAAGCGTAAAATTAAAATAACAATTAAAAAATATACAATGGGAAAAATTATTGGAATTGATTTAGGAACAACAAACTCATGTGTTTCTGTAATGGAGGGTAACGAACCTGTCGTTATTCCAAACAGCGAAGGAAAACGTACAACACCTTCAATTGTTGCATTTGTTGAAAACGGCGAACGCAAAGTCGGTGATCCTGCAAAACGTCAGGCGATTACAAATCCTGCAAAGACAATTTCTTCAATAAAAAGATTTATGGGCGAAACTTTCGACAGGGTTTCAAAAGAAGTTGGGCGCGTTCCATATAAAGTGGTGAAAGGCGACAACAATACTCCCCGTGTGCAGATCGACGATCGTAAATATTCTCCACAGGAAATTTCGGCCATGGTACTTCAGAAAATGAAAAAAACCGCTGAAGATTATCTTGGCCAGGAAGTTACAGAAGCAGTAATTACCGTTCCTGCTTATTTTAGCGATTCGCAACGCCAGGCAACAAAAGAAGCCGGCGAAATTGCAGGCTTGCAGGTACGCCGAATTATTAACGAACCAACCGCTGCATCGTTGGCGTATGGAATGGATAAAATGCACAAGGACATGAAAATTGCCGTGTTCGATCTTGGTGGTGGAACATTCGATATTTCAATCCTTGAATTGGGCGAAGGTGTATTCGAAGTAAAATCTACAGATGGTGATACGCACCTTGGGGGTGACGATTTTGACTACGTAATTATTAACTGGTTGGCTGACGAATTCAAAAACGACGAAGGCATTGATTTGAAAAAAGATCCAATGGCGTTGCAGCGTTTAAAAGAGGCTGCCGAAAAAGCAAAAATCGAATTATCGAGTTCTACACAAACCGAAATTAACTTGCCATACATTATGCCGGTTGATGGTATTCCAAAACACCTGGTAAAAACATTGACCCGTGCAAAATTCGAGCAACTGGCCGATAAGCTAATTAATGCAACAGTGCAGCCATGTAAAAAAGCATTAAAAAATGCCGGTCTTTCTGCAAGCGATATCGACGAGATAATTTTAGTAGGGGGTTCCACTCGTATCCCTGCTATTCAGGAAAAAGTTAAAAACTTATTTGGGAAAGAACCATCGAAAGGTGTAAACCCTGATGAAGTGGTTGCAGTTGGTGCAGCTATTCAAGGTGGTGTTTTAAGTGGTGAAGTAAAAGATGTATTGTTGTTGGATGTTACCCCGCTTTCATTAGGCATTGAAACCATGGGTGGTGTAATGACAAAATTGATTGAGTCGAACACAACTATTCCAACAAAAAAATTGGAAACATTTACAACTGCTGCCGACAATCAGCCGTCAGTAGAAATACATGTTCTTCAAGGTGAACGTCCAATTGCATCGGGCAATAAAACAATTGGTAAATTTCATTTAGATGGGCTTCCACCGGCACAACGCGGAACTCCTCAAATTGAAGTTACCTTTGATATTGATGCCAACGGTATCCTCCATGTTAATGCAAAAGATAAAGCTACCGGAAAATCGCAATCAATTCGTATTGAAGCTTCTTCCGGTTTGTCTGACGAAGAAATTACCAAAATGAAAGCAGAAGCCGAGGCAAACGCAGACGCTGATAAACAAGCAAAAGAGACCGCTGACAAAATTAACCAGGCCGACAGTTTGATTTTTCAAACAGAAAAGCAGTTGAAAGAGTTTGGCGATAAACTTCCGGCGGATAAAAAGCAGCCAATTGAAGATGCATTGAAAAAGCTGAAAGAGGCCCACGCAAGCAAAGACATGGCTGCAATTGATTCTTCAATGGAAGAGCTAAATTCAGTTTTTCAGGCTGCCTCGCAAGAAATGTACAATGCCACGCAAGCTGAAAGTGGTGCACAGGATCCTCAAGGTGATCCAAATGCAGGACAACAAGCCGGACAGCCAAAAGACGACGGTGAAGTAACCGATGTTGACTTCGAAGAAGTAAAATAAAGCAAATATTCATACGTTGGCTAAAAGCCACCGGGTGAATTTATAAAGATATCAAAAGCCCTTCCGTTGATTAGCGGAAGGGCTTTTTGTTTGCGCAATTCCCCAGCGATGGGAAATACAAAATAATCAGTAGCCAAAAAAACAAGTTAAGTCGATTGTGATTTTTTTGGTGGTTGAAGTTAATTTTGAATCATTAGTATCCGGTAAAAGTTTTGAGATTGCTTCGTTACACTGCCAATGACAGATCCGTTTTGCTTGGGATTTCTCCTCGTTCCTCGTCTGCCAAAGGCATCGCTTTGCGGGAAATGACAACCTTATTGAACTTACTGTCATTTTCTCATTATGCCCAAAAAATTGGGTGGACCCTCGCAATGACAGGCGTTACAGATATAATTTATTTGTGAGGGGCTTGGTTGGCGGCGAAGCCGCCAACCAAGCCCCTCACAAAGCATAAAAACTTTAGATTTAGGTAATTGCGGACGCAGTGAAGCAAACTATTTCAATATTTTCATCTTTATCGGACAACAATATTTTTGAATATGACAAGAACAGCTAAAATGAATTCTACAAATTAAATTTGAATTGATTATTTTTGTTCAATTAAAAAACAGTTTTAACACCACACTAAATAAAATTAAATGAAAATTGTTGTACTCGACGGATACGCGCTAAACCCCGGTGATTTGAGCTGGGAGGGAATTGAAAAGCTGGGGGATTGCACGGTTTACAATCGTACCCTCCCTGAGTTGACAGTAGAACGGGCAAAAAATGCCGATGCAGTTACGACCAATAAAGTAGTTTTTGATAGAAAATTAATAAGTGAGCTTCCTAAATTAAAATACATTGGAGTTTTGGCCACCGGGTTTAATGTTGTTGACGTGGTTGCAGCAAAAGAGGCCGGGATTGTTGTAACAAATATACCCACATACAGTACCGATTCTGTTGCACAGATGGTTTTCTCGCACATTTTAAATTTTGCACAAAATGTTTCTGTTCATGCCAATTCGGTATCTCGTGGCGACTGGATCAAAAGTATCGATTTTTCTTATTGGAAAACTCCTCAAATTGAATTGGTTGGCAAAACCATGGGAATTATTGGCTTTGGGCAAATTGGGCAGGCAGTTGCAAAAATTGGATTGGCATTTGGAATGAAAATTATTTTTAACAACCGAAGCAAAAAGGAAACGGATTTAGATGCTAATCAAGTTGAACTAAATGAACTGCTTTCAGAAAGTGATTTTATAAGCATAAACTGTCCCTTAACAAATGAAAATAGTGGATTCATTAATAAAAATACAATCGAAAAAATGAAATCAACTGCTTTTTTGGTGAATACCGGACGCGGTCTGTTAATTAATGAACAAGATTTAGCTGATGCGTTAAACAGTGAAAAAATTGCCGGAGCCGGACTCG
Organism: Draconibacterium sp.; assembly: GCA_021648495.1. Classification (GTDB taxonomy): domain Bacteria; phylum Bacteroidota; class Bacteroidia; order Bacteroidales; family Prolixibacteraceae; genus Draconibacterium. Next base: position 1,950 of record JAKIST010000126.1, on the reverse strand, counting down.
ATGTTTTATCGCTTGAACCAGCCACCGAAAACAATCCACTACCCAAAGCAAAAAATTGCTTTATTACGCCACACATTGCTTGGGCAACCATTGAAGCACGCGCCAGGTTAATGAATATTGCTACACAAAATATTAAAGCATTTTTGGATGGAAATCCTCAAAATGTTGTGAGTTAAGTCAAATAATTCCTCGTGGCGAGCCACGAGATTCCACATCATCTCCTCTGGATTACAGGGGAGATGCCCCCAATAACGGGACAGTGGGGTAAAATAAAGAAAACACGATTTTCGGCTTCTTTTCCGAAATAAAGTTGGAGAAACCAGCCTGCCTGGGTGGGCAGGTACTCCCTGACTCTACCACGGAGACAGTCAATGTTAAGAATTTTCTTTATTGCTCAATTTATTTCCCAAAAAGTTAAAAATGATTAAACCCTGTTTTTAAATTTACAAGCTTGAAACAATTTATTTCCATTGGCGTTTTAACTTAGGCATTATTACGAAATAAGTTGGACAAAGCCGGCGATGTTATTTTGTGCGAAAACAAGGCAAAAAACGCAGTTAGCGTGCAGAAGAACAAGCCAGAATGGTCATATTATTTCGTAACAATGCCATAGTCTAACGAATACAAAATGGTTATTAAATTTCTGCATGTCATATTATTAGCTTCGGTGAAATACTTTTTTACACTGCCGTATGCACTACTGATTGGTCTGGAATATAAACAGGCAATTGTTGCTGTTTTGATTGGAGGGATTGGTGGTTTCCTATTTTTCTATTACCTGAGTAAACCAATTATTCGGGGCCTCGATTTTATGTGGCCATATCTTTGTCGAATGATGCTCCCGGTTTATCGGGCACGTTACAAAAGCTATTGCGAAAGGAGAAAGTCGAGAAAACCATCAAAAATATTTTCACGAAAAAGCCGACTGATTGGTAAAATAAGAAGTACTTACGGTTTTTGGGGGATTGTTTTTGCCACACCATTTATACTTACCATTCCGGTGGGTGCATTTCTTGCAAGCAAATATTACTCGCGCCGCAAACACATTGTACTTTATATGATTATGTCAATTGTTGGCTGGGAAATTGTTTTATCGGGTATTGTGCATTTATTTCCCAAGATATTTTTTTAAAATTGCCAAATTTTGTTTTTGCTGAATAAGTTCCTGATCCGCCCCCGAAAAATCAACACTTGTCAATTCCTCAAATTCTATCCACATAAAATCATTGTGTTCGTTCAGCTGTATTTTACCCTTTTTAATTGAACAGAGAAAAGGAAACAGCTTTATGTTTTTGAACCCGTAATCGTACTTTATCGGTTTCATTGTACTTAAAATTTCAATTTCAACATCTAACTCCTCCTTTATCTCCCGCTGAATACAATTTCCTGAAGTCTCGGCAATATTAATTTTACCACCCGGAAACTCCCATTGAAAAGGGTGATCGGAATTGGAATTGTTTTGGGTAATCAGAAGTTTATTGTCACGAATGATTAAAGCACATGTAACTTTTAACATGGTTCAAAAATAAAAAAGTTTGTTCGGGATGAAAATTGAAAGTCATATATTTGTAACAAACAATGATTAAAACAAAGGAAGAGTTGTTGGAATTCTTAGGTTCGTGGGAAAACCTTTCTCTTATCACCAAAGAAATAGGGCGGCATCCTGAATATTTTAAGATGTTAATGGAAATCTCTTTGTACAGCACAGAACCCAAAAGTTGGCGGGCAGCGTACATCATCGATAAAATTCATGAAAATTACCCAACACTTATTTTGCCTTATATTTTTGACATAATTCAGCAATTAAAGGTCGAAAAACATTCAAGAGTCCAGTCCAAAAACACATAAAATCAAAAAAGTATCTTTTGGTAATATTTTCATTTTTCTCAATTAGCTGATGCTCAGGCATCACCAAATATCGAAAAATAAAAATCTCATCCAAAATCTTTC
>JAKIST010000125.1 GCA_021648495.1 Draconibacterium sp. | reverse complement strand
TTGTTCAGGGCAAATTCGAGTTTAAGCATATTCTAAAGATCCCTTCGCTACACGCCTCACTGCTAGGTATATTAGTGGCGACCGCGCCGGTCAGCGTCTCTAGCGACGCGCGAGAATTTTTGTGGCTAATCGAAAAGGGTGTGGATCTCGTAGGAATGGGAGCGATTCCTTTACTCATAATCAGTTTCGGTTATTCCTTGAACAATACAAGTATTTCTGATATGAAGGAGGGAATTGCCGGAGCTTCGGTCAGGATTCTGCTGGGTCCCGCGTTTGCGTTCGCCATAATCTTTATGTTTAGAGGGTTAGGGTGGATGAGTATGGAGAAGGGGTATGATCTTTTAGGGTATCTGGATCTAAGGACTACAGAGGCGATAATCGTCCTCAGCGCGGCTATGCCGGGTCCTATAATGGCGTACCTGCTGAATGTAAAGTTTGACAGTTGCCCTGAGAAGGCGGCGGCTATGCTTTTTTTCGGTTCGGTCGGGGGCATATTGACTATCCCGATAGTGTTGCACTTGATCAACCTGTTCATTTTTCAATGAGGTATGGCGGCAGGATGATTCATTTTTTTTTAATAAACGACCACCTTCTTAGAAGGTGGTTTTTCAAGTTTGAATAAAAAATGTTGGAGAATGTATATTTTCTTTCTATTTTTATTTTTTTTTTTAAACTTTCACTAATGTAAAATAATCTTACAATATCTTATTTTTATTAATTAATTATTTAATTATTTAATTCATGACAGAAAATAGAACTTTTACGAACTTACAGCTAACAAGTCTGGTTTTTTTACGGCTTTTAATTGGCTGGCACCTCTTGTATGAAGGAATTTCGAAATTAATGATTCCAGGCTGGTCTTCGAGTGGTTTCCTTCGGGAATCGCAATGGATTATGTCGGGTATTGCCAAGTGGATAATTTCTAATGATGGAGTATTGAACACCGTTGATTTTTTGAATACCTGGGGGTTGATTGCTATTGGATTAGGATTAATTGTAGGGTTGTGCACCCGTATTTCAGCTATTTCAGGGGCACTGCTTCTTTTAATCTACTATTTCAACAATGCGCCAATTATCGGCATCGAATACTCTGTGCCTTCAGAAGGAAATTACCTAATTATCAGCAAAACGCTTATTGAAGCAGCCGCTCTTTTTGTGCTTGCAGTATTCCCTACAGGTTCAGTTATTGGGTTGGATGTTTTAGTTGCCCGATTTAAAAACAAAAAAAATAAAAAAGGATTATAAGATGGATTTAGATAAAGAAAAATCGCAGCAACCCGAAGAAAGAAATACTCAGTCGCGCAGAACAATACTGAAGGCTTTGGCGGGAATCCCTGTATTGGGTTTATTTGCTTATGAGTTGATAGAGAAAAAATCGTACTTCAAAAAAACTAAACCCAACTTAATAAAAGAATTAGGACTTGAAGATATTGAAGTACCAAACAAAATCCCAAGTGCAGCCAAGGGCGATTTACTTCGTATTGGGATGATAGGTTTTGGCAACAGGGCAGCCCAATTGGCAAGTGGGCTTGGTTTTTTGCACCCGGACGACATGGAAAACAGGCGAAAAAATGGCAGGCTCGACGATTGGTTGGCACAGGAAAGTTTAAACGTTGCCGTAACCGGTATTTGCGATGTTTTCGACCTTAACGCAGAAAAAGGACTTGCTACTGCCGGGAACAAAGTACTTTCAGGTGGGGCAAAACATTCGGGGCTGCTGGTTAAACGTTACCGTACTTATCAGGAAATGTTGGCGGACGACTCAATTGATGCTGTTTTTGTAGCTACCCCGGACCATCACCATGCACGTATTACCACTGATGCGGTTAAAGCAGGCAAGCATGTTTATTGTGAAAAAAGTATTTGCCTTACCGAAGACGAATTGCATGAAGTATATAATGCCGTTAAAAGTAGTGACAGGGTTTTTCAATTAGGCCACCAAATCACTCAAAATGTTGTTTTTCAACAGGCTAAAAAGCTCATGAAAAAAAATATACTTGGAAAAATAACCCTTATTGAAACAACCACAAATCGAAACACAGCAAGTGGGGCATGGATCAGGGACATTGACGAAAACGGCAATCCCAAACCCGGAAGCTTAAAAACGATTGACTGGGATCAATGGTTGGGCAATAGTCCAAAAGTACCTTTCAGTACCGACCGTTTCTACAACTGGACCAAGTTTTTCGCTTACGATACCGGTATGCTTGGCCAACTTTTCTCTCATGAGTATGATGCAGTAAATCAATTATTGCGGATTGGGATCCCAAAATCGGCAGTAGCTTCAGGTGGAATATATTTCTGGAAAGACAACCGTGATATGCCGGATACACTACAAACAGTTTTTGAATATCCAGATAGGGATTTGACATTAATGTACAGCGCAAGTTTAGCAAGCAGCTATCAACGCGGACGTGTTTTTATGGGGCGCGATGCGTCAATGAATCTTGGTGGATCACTGAGCATTACTGCAAACTATGATTCAAAAAAGTATGAACAAAAGATTAAAGATGGAATTATAGACACAAACAGGCCGATGCTCACTATCAGCCCGGGAACAGGAAGTATTGATGCAGTTTCTTCGGCAACAGAAAAATATTATTCATCGAGAGGTTTAACTTCTACAGTTGTTAACGGAAGGACAGTTGATGTAACGCACCTACACATTAAAGAATGGATCGATTGTATCCGTAATGGTGGCGAAACAAGTGATAATATCGAACGTGCCTTCGAAGAGGGTATAACAATTTTGATGGCCCAAAAATCTTATGTTGAAAAAAGACGGGTTGAATGGGATCCCGTACAACGAAAAATTGTTTAAATTAGTTAGTGTTCGTTCATAAAGTCTGAATCCAAAATAAAAATCTCAAATAACAAATAAGTCACAACGACCGAAATACCAATATTCAAAACAGTTTTGAATATTGGTATTTCGGATTTAATTGGGATTTGAGTTTTGTTATATGTCCGTAGGACTCCTTCGTAGGTGCCTCTTTTTGAAAATTGCCGATTTTATGGGCATAAATTAGTGTCTATTCAAGCATGCCCTTTCAGCACGTCATGCTGAATTTATTTCAGCATCCTTGTTGTATAAAGAGATTCCGAAACAAGTTCGGAATGACGTACCCAAAAACATACAATTGACTTTGCAATAGTTAGTTATAAAAAAAAGTGATGCTTCGGAAATGAGGAGTCACTTTTTACCATTATTCATATCTGTTCAAACAAAATATATGTTGAATGAGATTTCAATTTTCCAGAATTAATTGATCAGAAAATAAACTTCTTATGAAACAATATCTATGGATTCTTTTTTTAGCACCCTTTTTCTGGCTTCTTGCTGTTCTGAGGAAGCAAAATTGGACTTTTCGTGTATTTCAACCGAAGAAGGAGTTGAATTGCTTGAAAATGGAAAACCAGTTTACTTTTATCAAAAACTTCAAAAATCACTTAACGGCAAATACATTTGCAACAATTACCTTCATCCACTTTACAGTTTAAACGGTGACACACTCACTGAAGAGTTTCCGATAGATCATCCTTATCACCGCGGTATTTTCTGGACCTATCACCAAGTTTATATTGAAAACAAAAGTGTTGGCGATGGTTGGATTATGAAAAATATTGAAACGGAGATTGTCAATGTTAAAACTAATAACTAATAATAATTATTCCGGACAACTAAAGTTAAATGTACTTTGGAAGTCGCCTTTATTTAAAAATCGCAAACCATTTCTTAATGAACATACTACAATTACAGTTCATTCACTTGAAAATGTAGTGCGCAAAATCGACTTTGAAATTGCTTTAAAAGCTCTTATTCCCGGTGTTGAAATTGGTGGCTCAGATGACGAAAAGGGTTATGGTGGTTTATGCACTCGACTAAAACTACCTGAGGACCTTACCTTCACCTCTGCAAACGGCCCGGTTGTTCCACAAAATTTACAAATTGAAGCAGGTTCCTGGATGGATTTTTCGGCTTCCTTTGGAGGAAATGGTGAAATCTCGGGAGTAACAATTCTATGTCATCCAAAAACGCCAAATTATCCGGTTCCTTAGATTCTGCGATCAGAAACAAGTATGCAGAATATTGTTTTCCCTGGCAGAAAGCGAATTGTAGTTCCTACGGATAAACCTCTCATTCTATTTTATCGGATTATTATCCACGATGGGAATGCCGGCAGCATTGATCTCGTCAAACTCCAATCCGAATTTGAAAAAACGGAAGTTGGAAACTAATTCACATCCTGACTATGAAAAAATACTTACTAAAAGTTGATTTCCGGAAATTAATTCTTGTTTTAATTATAATTGCTCTATTTTTAGTCACATGCAAAAACAATCAACCGGTGGCTGATCTTATCCTCCTTAATGGCAAAATAGTAACGGTAAACAGCAACTTTAGTATTGCCAGTGCACTTGCCGTTAAAGGAGATAAGATTATTGGTATCGACTCAAATGAAAAGATTGGTAAACTTGCCAAGGCCCAAACGCAAATTATTGATTTAAAGGGAAGGACTGTAATTCCCGGACTAATAGATGCCCATGCCCATCCGGAAAGGGCTTCGCTAAGTGAGATTAATGAAGAACTACCGGATTTACATTCGATTAGCGAATTGCTGGGATGGATCGAACATCAGGCCTCAATAAAAAAAGAGGGGGAATGGATTATACACCCTAAAATGTTTTATACCCGCTTAGAGGAATTAAGACCACCTACATTGTCTGAACTGGATGAGGTATCTCCGAATAATCCGGTTTTTCTGAATGGTTCGTTTGGGGGAATAATCAATTCGGCAGCCATAAAAGCTTCTGGATTTACAGAAAAAGAAATTGCTGACGAACTGGACCGGGAACCGAAAACAGGCCTTTTGAATAGCTTTATCAGGTCGTCGGCTTTCAGCTTACTAAAAATTCCCCCTAAAGTTAAGTTGACTTACCAAGATGAAGTTGACGCTTTGAAAATCATGTTCAGTAATTACAATAAATTTGGTATTACAGGAGTAATTTCAGGTTATGGAGATCTTAATAATTACAAACGGTACGAAGAGTTAAGCCAAAAAGGCGAGTTGACCGTTCGCATTTCACAAAACTTTCTTTTACCTTTTAATATCAGAGATTCAAAAGAAAGGTTAGTCGATTCATTAAAAACGTTCCCATTGGTAACTGGTAAAGGTAACGAATGGGTAAGAACAGGAGCATTAAAAATTTTTGTGGACGGTGGCATCCTTACTGGCACGGCATTCCTTCGGGAACCTTGGGGGGAAAAGGCAAAGGATATTTACAATATTAATGATGCGAAATACCGGGGAATAATTAATTATACTTATAAAGATTTGCTCAATATTGTTTCGGCGGCTTGTGAAACAGGGTGGACATTTACAGCTCATTGTACTGGCGGGGGCGGTGTTGACCTACTCCTAAATGTTTTTGAGGAGGTAAATAAATCCCAGCCTATAAAAAATTTAAGGGTTTCAATTATTCATGGAAATTTCTTCACAAAAGAAGCCATCGAGCGGATGAAAAAATTGGGGGTTATAGCCAATGTGCAGGCAGCCTGGTTTTATAAAGATGCAGATGCCATGAAGTATATTTTAGGCGAAGGGCGTGTAAAAACCTTCAATCCTTACCGCTCAATGATTGAAAATGGAGTTATCCTTTGTGGTGGATCAGACCACATGGTTAAATTAGATGCCAATACTTCAATCAATCCATACAACCCATTTCTTGCCATGTGGTCTATGATTGCCAGGGAAACAGAGAAGGGTTCGGTAATCTGCCCCAAGGAAGCCATTACCCGGGAGCAAGCCCTAAAGATGTACACAATTAATAATGCATTTACCACTTTTGAGGAGTCATTAAAAGGCTCACTCGAAATTGGGAAATTGGCTGACCTGGCCGTCCTTTCAAATGATCCCCTTACTTGTCCGGCCGATCAAATAAAAGAAATTCAATCGGTATTAACTTTGGTTGGAGGGAAGATTGTTTACTCTTCAAAATAGAGACAATCATCAAAATATTTAGTTGAGCTTGTAAAAATGTTAGGGACTGTTGCGTAATAACATGAACAATTTGAGCGTAGGTATTTTGTTCTTTAACAACTTGAAAAATTAGCGAATAGCGTGCTATTTAACAATTATTTCAAGGAAGTTAAAGAGCGAAAGAGCAAGCACAAATGGTCAGGTTATTCCATAACAGTTCCTAACCAAACTCTGGTCCGCAAATCAGGAACTGGTTTTCAGGATTACCGGGATTTGTATTTTTATTTTGATACATCCGAACAAAATGACGTTGTTTTGTAAAACCGATGGTACATAACCAGTTTATCAATTCCTTTTTATCGCCCAAAATATCGATGACAACCGGGAGAAACTCAAATCCTTCGAGGGATTTAGCGATTAGTTTTTTAGCATTTTCTGTAGTAGAAGTCAAAACAGGACCGATCTGATGATAACGATACCCCTTTCTTCCCAAAGCGATCCCGATGATTTTCCCATCCTGCCTCAACATCCAGGCGTTATCAGGGTAATTGTTAACAAGAAACTCTATAAGTTGTTTTCTGTCGGCTCCAAACACACGCTTGTCGTATTCAACTATCTCCGGTATATTGCCGGGATGGACACGTTCCGGTGAAAGTCCATTATCAGAAAATAAAGCTTTTGCCGAAACCGAAGAAGCGGTCATTCGGTGGACCAAATATTCATCTTTAAAACCAAACTTCTGATAAACCGGCTGCCCGGCTGGTGTGGCATCGAGTTTGAGCGAGCTAAATGATCTTAGTCGCTCAAAAAGACCTGAAAGGAGCAACTTGCTTACTCCCCTGCCCCGGTATTCCTTATCAACCAGCACCATTCCAATCCATGCTACTTCATTGGCATAATTGATTGCCGTTGCAGTTCCAATCACCCTTTCACCGTCAATAGCAGCCAAACAAATATTCTGCGGATTTCGTATCAGAAGTTCCCAATCTTTCTCTGTTTGGTTCCACTTTTCAGCATTTGACAGTTTAATGGCCTGCCCTATATCCTGAATTGCCAACGGTTTTAAGCTAACCACTTTTCAAGGTTTTCAGTTACAAAAGCGTCATCATTCAAATGTGGGTACGCTGCATATACCCGGTCGATTTCCACTTTTTGCCCGGGGGAAAGGAGTTCATTTTTATTCAAAGTCCAGATCCCCTCTAATAATCCCTGTTTCCTCAACACTTCGTGAAGGCCTGTGATACAACCTGCAAAGTTGTTTGCCGAATCAAAAAATGCCGCATTGCTATCCGTAATTTGAATAGATCTGGTTAACGCTTTTTGAACGTCACCATCAAATTTACCGCCGTGGACATCTTCTATCAATTTAACCGCGGACTTTGTCCAGACCGCCCAATGTCCGAGCAGGCCACCAACAATACGTTTTTTGATGACTTTACCATCAACAACAATCTGATACTCTGACATCAGGTCAACGAGGATGTTATCATCGTTCCCGGTATAAAGAGTAATTTCATCAGCCCTGCCTGATTCGGCAACGCCACGTACAACATCGAATGTTTGATAGCGGTTAAATGGTGCCATTTTTATGGCGATTACATTTTCAATTTGGGCAAATTCCCTCCAAAAATCCACATCCAGCTTTCTTCCACCTACCGCGGGTTGCAGGTAAAAGCCAATTACAGGAACAATCCCGGCTATAGTTCTGCAATGTTCCAATATCTCTCTGTTTGAAGAATCTTTGAAAGCAGCAACACTGAGCAGGACAGCATGATAACCATGGGACAAAGCCAGTTTTGCCTCGTTGACTGCCTGTTCTGTTTTTCCAATTACACCCGCTATCCGAACAATCGGTTTTTTTGTTGAAGTTGTAAAACGATCAAATTCTTCCTTTGCAATTTCTAAAACTGGCCCGAACAAATTAAACTTTGGCAAACGAATCTCAAACTGTGTAGTATGAACTGCCACAGCTATGCCACCAACACCAGAATCCAGATAATAACGCATCAATGCTCGTTGACGACGCTCATCCAATTGCCGATTTTTATTTAACGCTAATGGAAGCGCAGGAATGACGGTCCCTTTCCGCAAAACACTTAAAACATCTTTGGGTAATCCAATGTATTTCATTTGGCCTTTCTTTTTTAATATTTCCCGTCTCTTACTTCATAATGGGTTGGTTTGCCAAGAAGCTTTTTGTCATCGCTAATCCATTTGGCAATCCACTTTATTACTTGATTAATTGGTATTTTAGGCCGTCCAAAAATACTATAAACCAGTTCGGAATTACTTAGAAGTGCTGTTTTCGACTCTTCATTTACAAGTTTTGGTTTAATTCCAAATAATTTCCCAAATTCTTCTGCAACCTCACGAACAGATAATATTTCTGATCCTGTAATATTTAGTATTTTAGCCGGACTTTCACAATGTTCAAGCGAGCGGAGTACAACATCGTTTACATCACCTTGCCATATTACATTAAAATAACCCATTGCTAAATCTATTTCCTGTTCGGTTTTTACTTTTGTGGCAATGTCAACTAAAACGCCATATCTTAACTCAACTGAATAATTCAGGCGAATAAGCGCAACTTTTGTTTTATTTTTAATGCTTCCATATTCGAACATCCTTTCCCTTCCAAGACAAGACTGAGCATATTCGCCAACTGGCTCAGGCAAATCTGTTTCTAAGGAACCCCCTGTTTCAACAGAAACAAGTGGGTAAACACAGCCGGTTGAAAAGGCGACAATCTTTGAGTTATTAAAATGTTCAACAACTAATGCTGGCAAATATGAGTTAACAGCCCAGGTTAACGAAAGATTGTCCAAGGATCCGAATTTCATACCTGCAAGGAAAAAAACATTTTTTACTTTTGGTAAACTTTTGATGAATTCAGTATTCAGCAAATCCCCATGTATTGTTTCTATTCCAATACTTTCAATTTTCTTTTGCTGTTCATCTGACTCAAACAATGATACTCCATATATTTTTTTAACAACTCCTGCCTCATCGCACGCACGCCTTGCCATGCGAACCAAAGAGGGGCCTATTTTACCGGCAACACCCAAGATCATAATGTCACCTTCCACGCGAGAAAACATTTCAATCGCTTCGGCAGATGGCTTTGACAACAAATCATCTAACTGTTTCTCATTAACTATTTCTTCCTGATAATCCATCATTTTACTTTTCCCCTAATTTTAAAATTATACGTTTATAAATATTTACAGCTTGTTCAATATTTTTAATGTAGCAAAACTCATCTGTTTGATGAGCCATTTCTGGTTGCCCCGGGCCAAGAATAATGGTTGGCACACCTCCGTAAGCAGGTTGCAGGACCGATCCATCCGTAAGATATGGCATCGACTTGGGAAAGCCCCCAGCACCTTTTCGAATATTACAAGCCGCGTAAACCGATTGCACAAAAGGATCATTTTCATTGCTTGAAACAGCTTTTAGGTCAACAAGAGTCTCTATTGAAACTTCATCCCCAAGTTCTTTTTTAAGATTGTTCAAAAGCTTTTGATGATCAACTTTGGTGGTTGTCCTGGCATCGATAGTAAAACTGGCATGGTCGGGTACTGAATTAATGTTCATCCCACCATTAACTTTTCCAACATTTATGGCCGGAAAACCCAGCAGCTTGTCTTTTTCAACTCCAAAATCAAACTTTTCTATTTTTGAAATTGCACGGGCAACTTTATATATAGCATTGTCGCCAAGGTGTGGCATCGATGAATGGGCTGTAATCCCAGATGTCTCCAAATTCAAATACAGCCCGCCTTTGTGCCCAATGGCAGGTGTATTTGCTGTTGGTTCGCCAACAATAATACCTCTTGCACGCCCTAAATTTCCATACGTTTCCACCAAGTGTTCCGCTCCCTGACATCCAAGTTCTTCGCCAGACGTTAAAACCAAACGAACACCACCACTTGGGGAATTATCTTTACTTGCCAGAATAGCGGCAACAATCATTGCGGCTAGTCCGCCTTTCATATCACTGGAACCCCGTCCGTACAGTTTGCCATTTTCAATTTTCCCTGCAAATGGATCAACACTCCACGCTTTTGCCCCTAACGGAACAGTGTCGAAATGACCTGTAAATACAACTGGTGGAATTTCACCAAAACAAGCTTTTTCTGCAACAACATGTAAACGGTTTGTTTCAAAGGGAATGTACTCGACTTTAAACCCGTTTTCCACCAGCAGGTTGCCAACATACCTTGCAATCTCATTTTCGTTTCCGGGAGGGTTTACCGTATTAAACGCGATAAGTTTACGTGCTAATAAAATTACATTTTCCACAGGCATTTCAACGTCTTATTTATTCTATTTACAGTGATTCAATAAAAACAGTCAACTTGGAGTACATAAAATAAACCATAATACTAATTATAACAAAACCCAGGATGGCTAATATATTTTGAAAAATATTGTTTTTGTATTTTCCCATCACCTTTTTGTTATTCAAAATCAAATACATTCCAAAAGCAATTAAGGGCACGGCTAATATTGAAGAAGCCTGTGCCATAATAAGTGCATAAATCACATTTCCTCTGAAAAATACAGCAATTAACATTCCTATAAACAAGATAATAGCTGTAAATATCCTGGGCATTTTTTCATTCATCGAATGCCCCAATCCAAGTCCATCGGCCAAAAGTCCGCCCCCCATTATCGAATTCACCATCAGCGAAGAAAAAGCTGCCGCGCACAAACCAAAACTAAAAACGATTTTTGCATACCCCCCAAATAAAGATTCAAGCTGCAATGCCATATCGGCGGCGGAATTTACTTTTATGCCAAAAGGGTGCAAAACAGCAGCTGAAGTAACGATAATTAGTACTGAAATAAATGCAAGTAAAAAAATCCCCATATAAGTATCGTTCAATCCACGTTTCAGATTAGAAATTTTCCAATTTTTATTTTGCACCAGATATGACTGATAAATAGCTCCTACCACCGCAAATGTAGTCGCCATCAAAGCAGCCACAACATCAATATTTTTCAATGAAAATGAAAGGGGAAGAAATCCTTTAGCCAAAGATGGAACATCTGGTTTTGTAAGAAAAAGATTAAATAAAAAGGCAAGTATCATAATCATGACCATCACCATCATCAATTTTTCCAGCACCTTATACAGGTTCTTTGCCCAGAAAATCACCACCATTGCAAGCGGGGTAAATATTAGTGGCCAAACACGTTCATCAATACCTGTAATCCCATGCATGCCAATCCCAATTCCGAGATTATTCCCAAACTGAAAACTGGTGGCCGATAAGAATGCAGAGATACCGATAACAACGGCAAACCATCGCCCGTAATTATCTGTGATAGATTGAAGGATAGATTTTTCATTGCAAACCCCAAAACGAACACCCATTGAAGTATAAATTACCATAAACACAGAAGCCAAAACAATAACCCAT
>JAKIST010000124.1 GCA_021648495.1 Draconibacterium sp. | reverse complement strand
TGAATTAATCAGCTTATGTTTTACGAAATAGAATAACGTGTTTAAAAACATGATGGACTCTAAATAGTGTCCGTCTATAAAGTCCGACTTCTTCGTTACGCTTGTCAGAAAAACAGTCATTTACAAGAGTAAACTCCTTTATTTTCTGACTTCGCAAGCCTCGAATTCGAACTTTCTATTCCAAACACCTTATTTTATGGACAGACTCTAAATAAGGATTTATTTTGAAAAAAAATAAAAAACAATTCGAATTGAAAGCAACCTTTTTGCAGAAAACAAGTTCTTATTTATAGCCAGAATATTTTAAATAAAAGTACTCCAATGAAAACAGTTTTAATTTCCTATGTAACGATAATGATGATTGTGTTGTTGCCCATGTTTGGCAAAACTCAATTAGTATCAATTTCGGGAAATGTTACAAACAGTGAAAGCGGGAAAGCCCTTGAAAATGTAAATATTTTTGAATCGATTTCGAATATTGGAACAATTACCAATAAGAAAGGATATTTTAAGTTGGTGTTATCGCCAGGTGTGTTGGAAATTAAAATTACGAATAATGGTTTTAATGAATTTGACAAACAATTAATTTTGAAAAATGATACAATATTAAATGTAAAATTGTATCCTGAAGTTCAACATAAAAATCGAGCGAAAAGGTTTGGAGATTTACATGCTGATTCAAAAACCTTAAAAAAGAATTCTGGTCATCTGCTTTTTAAATAATGAGAGATCAGTTTTTGTCCCAAATAACTTCTTCAATAATTTTCCCCTGGCATTTGTCAGGAATTGGGATTTCTAGCAATTCTGACAAGGTTGGTGCCAAGTCGATCCCATTATATTTTTCATTAATTTTTTGTGCATGAATGTGCGATCCGTAAAAAACCAGAGGAACTTGCGATTGGTCGGTGTAATTTACTTTTTTGAATTTATAGACAGGTTGCCATCCTTCCCTCAACAAAAATAAAAAATCGCCAGATCTGTTTCTTGCGTACGATTTGTAAAGTGGCCCAAGCAGTCCATTGGCCGAACTTCCCTGCTCCAGTTGGTATGCCGGAAGCGAAAGTTGAACTCCCTCAAACTGATTGATAAAATTGGATGCTACATCGCGTATTTCATTTAAATCGATTTTGTTTTCTTTAATTAAATCATGATCGAGATATACCTGCAAATCCGAGTAATGTTCAATCCACTGATTATCGCCATACGTAATATTCAGGAACGAAGTTAAAAGGGCAATCGCGCTTTCAATATTAAAATTGTCAACTGGAAGGTGAAACTCTTCTTTTAAATAATCTACCGGGTACGATGCCGAAGTATTCGCTGTCAGGAAAAATAGTACGTTTTCTTTTCCAAATTTCTTTTCAGCAGCATCAATTAACTCTCCGATATACTTGTCGAGATACAAGTAAATATCTTCCATTTCCAGGGATGCAGGTCCAAAGGATCCATTTTCATAGTCCATTGAGGAAAAAACAGCAGTAACAAAATCGGTATTATCATCTGTGCCAATTTCTTCATTGTCCAACATTTTAAGTATAAAATCTTTTACCATTAAATTGGCTGAAGGTGTTGTTTTGAACGGCCTGAAGTTTTTCGTGCGTTTTATGTATTTACTAATGCTGTGTGGAAATGTATTATACTTTCCAAAGTAACCTTTCTCCAATAGGTAGTCATCGGGGAGGCTTTCCTTGTAGCTTGCTTCCGGCAACAAGGTTGCCCAGTTTCGGTAACTGTATATTTCTGCATAATTTTCGCTATTAAAAATCCGTACCCAATCGGGGAATGTGCTGACATAAAACGAACTTGAAATCATTCTTCCCGATTCTATGTCGAACCAGTAAGCACCATCAGCAGCATGACCCGCAGAAAAAACTGCCGATTCGCGATTTAGGGCAGCACTAAAAACTTTGGATTTACCCATTGAATATATTTTTAATACATCGGTAATTGTACTTGCCAATAATTTCTTGGGCGAAGCATTTCCTGCTTTAGTGTCGGCACCTACGGTGAAATAGTAGTCGTCTTCCGTACATTCAATTTCCTTGTTTTTTAACCTGTTGTACCAGGTTTTATCAACAATACCATGGATGGAAGGGTTTACCCCTGTAAATAATGTTGCAGTTCCCGTGGCATAATTTTGAATGTGTTGGTTTAGGTGCACGTTGGAACAAACAGCACCCTCGGTATAAAGTTTTTTAAAACCATTGCCTTGAAATTTATCCCAAAACCGTTGTATATAATCGGGCCGCATATTTTCCACAACAATTCCTATTACTACTTTTGGTTTGTTGTATCGCTTTTCTTTGTTTCGTTGTGCTGAAACAGGGTTCGAAAAAATGGAAATAAAAATTATTGATAATATAAAAATACCTTCCTTCATAATCTTCAAATTTGGCTGCTAAAAGTAATAAAAGTAACGTTTCAATCAAAAGAGGACAAAGTTTGGTGAAAAATTAATAAAGTAAAAGGTGTGATACAATTGTGTGCCAGCGGGGGAGTACTAATCAGAAGTTAAAAAAAGGATGGCATCCCTCTATTCTGGCAAGATAGGTATGGTATCCATTCCCGGAAAGTTTGGGTTGTAACGAGAGGTACTGATTGCTCCAAAGGAATCCCTTCGGGACAAATCAGCGCCAGCGGAGGCTACCGTACGATTGCCACATTGTGATCTCCGTGTGGTTATTTAGAGTCTGTTCATAAAGTAGATGTTTGGTTCAGAAAGGCCGAATTCAAAGCCTGCCCCGAATTGTTCGGGGGCTTGCGAAGTCATAAAATAAAGGAGTTTACTTTTGTAAATGACTGTTTTTATGTCGAGCGTATCGCAGAAGTCGGACTTTATGGACGAACACTATTTAATAACAATAATTGTGAAAAACGCGATACAATCGCGCACCAGCGAGGATGTTAAAAACCACAATTTCGTCTAACGATTGCAGGGCAGCAATCAGCGATTTGTACGAGGCATTGATTTGTTCAGCTGTCAGCCCATTCAATTTCAGCGTGTTTTCCATTTCGGTTTTGGTTTCGCCATCGGCAACGTTGTATGCCATTGCCAAAACCACCGAAATACTGAGCGGCGAAACCATGATGTTTTCCTTTGTGCTTTCTGCTCTAATTTTCTGGAATATTTCCAACCCGAAAGTATTGTCTGCTTCAACTAATTGTGCCGATTTTTCATCCAAATTAATGATTTTATTTTTATTCGGATCAATATTGTCTTGCTGGCACGAGCTAATTGCAATAAATGTAAACAGGGTAATGAATGTGAATAATGTTTTCATGTTTCTTTAATTTTTGTGTTTCTTTTTTTTGAATCCAAATATATGTATTTGAATTCTTCTTGAATATCCGGTTTTTTAAATTTTGTTTCATAACTGAGTTTATTTTTCTCAATTTAGTTGAGGGTTTTTTACCGTACCAATAAATAATATCGCTCCTGTATCTTTTTCGGTGATAGTAAAAATAAACGGTCGGTTAACGTAGAATGGGACTTTTTGCGGCCCTGAACCTACCGAAGTATATTCGATGGCTACAATGGTAACCGCAGCAGCTTCAGTTCCTTCCTCGTTTACTTCGATAAAGGTTTTGTGTTTTACAAAACCAATTTGAAGTCCGCCATTTTTGTTGATCCCTGTAAAATCGGCAGCTCCCGTAAAAGCAATTCCCATTCCCATTTCGGTCAAAACATCATTCAAAGTAATTTCATATTCATATTTTAAACGTGGAAGTTTTATATCCACACTCTGCGTTTCCTGAAAATTTTCCATCCAGGTTTTCCAGTTGTCTTTGTCCATATCGTTCACAATTTCCTGAATATTTCTACCGGGTTCGGGCAGAAAAACAAACATGTTAAAATTTCCTTTTCCATACGAAAGTTTTACTGCGCTAAATAAATCGTTCGAAGTGTAGGGAAGCGTATCTAAGCGTTGCATGGTTTCTGTTTGAATAGAATTTCCGTTTTCAAGATAAAAAGGTAACCTTTTTGTGCTTTCAATGTTAAATTCTTTTTGCCAGGTTCCCTTAAAATAAATGGCATTTAGTAAAAACATAACTTGGTTGCGAGTTATTTCTTCGAGGATAGTTTCAATTTTATCATTTGTTTTTTCGGCCACCCAGTTGTTAATAGTGTTAACTGCTTGCGGCGAACTAAAATCGAGTGCCGAAACTTCAGCATCGTAATAATTTTTATTGATTGAAATGAAATTATTTTCAACGGTAAAATCATCCCTGTAATAAATGGCATTTGCAATTTCAAGTAAAACTTTTGGGTCGAGCGATTTTAGGGCTTCCACCAAATCGAGGTACGAGGTATTAATGTCATCCGGTGTTAAGCCGTAAACTTTTAACGTTTTTTCCATCGCGGTTTTGGTTTCCCCATTCGCCCCGTTGTAAGTCATTGCCAAGGCCAGGCTTACACTCAATGGCGAAACCATAATATTTTCGATTTTTTTTTCTGAAGCAAATACATTTTTGAACAGTTCAAAACCAAAATCGTTTTCGGCTTTAATCAGGCGGGCAGATTTTTCGGAAAGGTTAGTTTCTTCTTCAACCTTGTCTTGAAATAGGTCGCAAGCAACAAAAAGTATAGCAGTCATTAAAATAAAAAGCATTGATTTTGTTTTCATAATTTGGTATTTTTTTCAAAAGTTAAATATATTTTCGGCATTAATTTCTTTACATAGTACCTGCAAGAAAACTATCAAATTTTATAAAATAGATTATTTTGGATGATATTTTTACTTTTTTGAGATGAAGTGATGCATTAGCATCAGTGAATTGAAAAAAATGAAAATATCGCCAAAAGAAACATTTTTAATTTTGTAGAGTTTTCTTGCTGACACTACATAGATGATTGGTGAGTTAAAAAGGTTGCGTACAAATTAAATTTTCAACGCAACCTTTTTTGCTGTTGTTTCATCTATCCTCTGTTTTCTAATAAAATTACAAAAGCTGAATTAGAAAACCAATAGGATTTAAGGATTTGGTTTTAGGTAAGATTAGAATAGATTTTATCCTTACTTTTGAGAAAACATTTGCAGCAAAGTTTGGAAGACCTTAAGAAAATAATAGAGGAGTGTGGATCGGGCAACGTACACGCACAAGCAAAACTATATGAATTGTTTGCGCCCATTATGTTTGCAGTATGTTTGCGCTATTCAAAAGATAGGACCGAAGCGGAAGATAGTTTGCAGGATGGTTTTATCAAGGTATTTACCTACATAAAAGGGTTCAGGCACGAAGGTTCTTTTGAAGGTTGGATGCGACGGATAATGGTAAATGTGTCGCTTGGAAAATATAGAAAGCAACATATAATGTACCCGGTAGAGGATGTTGGAGTTTATGAACAGCCAAATTTTACAGACGATATTTTGGCTAAAATCTCGGCTACTGAATTAATTGAAATGATACAAGGATTAAGTCCACGGTACCGAATGGTTTTTAACCTTTTTGTAATGGAAGGAATGAACCACAAAGAAATTAGTGAAGAAATGAATATTTCGGTGGGGACATCGAAATCGAACCTTGCAAGGGCAAGAAAAGTATTACAGCGTAAAGTAAAAGAACTTTACCGCGAAGTTGGAACAAATGCAAACAGTACTGCATAATGAATGAGAATTTAAATACAGACAAATTGTTTCGCGAAAAGCTCGATGGGTTTTCGGTGCAGCCACCGCCACATGTTTGGGGAAACGTGCAGGGGAAGTTGGTAGCGCAGCAAAGAAAAAAACGAATTGCTTACATTAGCTGGATTTCTGCTGCGGCAGTAGTTCTATTGGCTTTTTTGGCGGGTTGGTACTTTAACGATAATTCGGAAATTACAATCCCCTTGTCAGCCGAACAGAAAACCGTTCAACCTAAAACTGAAATTGAAAGTGCAAAAATTGATAAAAGTGCCAAACAAATATTAAGTTCCAAACTTATTCAAATACAGCAGTCTGACAATAAAAATATTCAGGATAAAAGCGTATTGAACCCAAACAGTACTTTGCCCGCAGTTCATTTAAACCCTGGTTTGGCAGATGAAAATACTTCAACCAACAATACCTACAAAAGAGTAAAAATGCAAATGCTGAAAAGTATTGACGTAATTTTTGAGAAGGAGCAATTGGATGTTTTTTTGGCAGAAAAGACAGTTCCCAAAAGAGGATTTGGCTTATATGAACCGGATAAATTTCTGATAGCAGAAAATTCGAAAAATATAAGTTCTACCAATAAAACAAGTAAGGGCTGGAAAATGGGAATGGTTTTGTCACCGGGTTATTCTTCGCATGTTTCATCCCACTCGCAAAAATATTCCCAAAATATGAATTACACCAGTGAACGTGGGAACGAGAATATTGGGGGAGGTTTTTCAATTCAATATAAAACAAGCAAAAAATTGAGTTTGGAAAGTGGGGTTTATTATGCACAAAACGGGCAAAAATCGGTGAATTCGTTAAACATGTTATTTGCGTCGAATAATAAACAGTATGCTGCGGTCAGCTCACCAGATAACAATTACGATTTAACGGCCATAGCTTCACCTGGATTTAGTAATTCAATAAATGTGAGAAATGGAAACATATCGATGAATGCTGCAGCTGGTGTAATAAAAATGAGCGGGACCCCGAAAGGAGTGGACATTATTTCTGAACTTGATGGATATAATCCCAGTTATACAAATACACTTGTTTCCGATGGTGAATTTTCGCAAGTGTTCGATTTTGTTGAGATTCCCCTGTATTTAAGATACAAAGTGCTTGATTCTAAATTCGACATTGAAATAATGGGCGGTGTAAATGCTGGCCTTGTGGTTGGGAATAACGCATACATCCACAACAGTTATGGATTGCAGAATATTGGAAAAACGCAGGATATATCAACAGTAAATTTATCGGGAACCGTTGGTGTGGGAATAGATTATGCTTTAGGAAAACATATTTCGGTAGCCCTTGAACCCCGTTTGAATTACTTTTTCAATTCGATCAACAGCAGTCCTGAAGTAGATTTTCGACCTTACCGAATTGGCGTTTTTACCGGAGTATATTACGAATTTTAGGATTTACGGGAAAAATCCTTGCGTCCTAAAACGATTGGGAATTACCGGATCACACTTCCAAAAAACACAACATTCGAAAACAGTTTATTAGCCTGATAAATTTATGGATTTTCGTTATGAGAAGCCAAAATGCAAAGAATAAAGGGAAGCGCAGAGTTGAGGCTCGCAGAAATAGCCTTAGCTATTTTGAGGAACGAAAGTCGAGCCTGCCTGACCTTTAGGCAGGCATTGTCTTTATTCAAAGTAGTTTGGCTTCGGAATAGAATGATTTGTGAATAATGCAGGTTAATGGGTAAAAAAAGTATTTGTAAATTAAAATGTATTTAAATGAATTAGGCATTAAACTATTTCAATAATATTGCATCTAACCTTCCTGTATTATAATAATCCGAAATCCTTATTTTTTTGGTTTTTGAGATTACTAAACTTTAGAATCAAACTTTGAAAACTATTTTTATAAACCGCATACTTCAAGTCACGCTTTTGTTTATCCTCCTGAACGGTGTGTTAGCAGCACAGAATATATCCGATATAAAAATTACCGGTTCCTTTCAAAACCAACCCTTAAAAAATTTCCTTAATGTACTTCAGGATAAATATGGATTAAAAGTATTTTATAAAGATAGTTGGGTTGAACCGTTTACAATTACCAAAACGTTTCAGGATACCCCTTTATTACAGGCATTAAACAATGTTTTTTATGGGCACGAACTGACTTTCGATTTTTTTCAAAACGATGGGATTGTTGTTTTTCGGAAAGTTTCGGATACCCGGTCGCGATATGATGATTTGTCTCAACTGCTGATTATTGGCGATCCAATGAATATTGGACGATATAAAACTGCAAAGCTAAAAGGTAGGGTAATTGATGGTAAAACGGGTGAAACTTTGGTTGGTGCAGTTGTACTTGACAATAAGCTAAAGAAGGGAGCTACAACAAATGGTAAAGGCGAATTTGAACTCGATATGCCAACCGGTGAACATCAGCTTCAAATATTATATATTGGATTCGAGAACGTGAATGTTAAAATAAATCTGATTGAAGACGGTGAAGGGGAATTTCAAATTTTTGAAGAATCGCACAGTATTGGCGAAGTAACAATTTTGGGTGAAGAATCGGATTTGCCGCGTGCACAAATGAGCATGGTACAAATGTCGTCGAACGAGCTGAAACAACTCCCTGCCCTTATGGGCGAGGTAGATATTTTGAAAGGATTGACAATGTTGGCGGGTGTGCAAACGGTTAGCGAGTTGTCGTCGGGTTTTAATGTGCGCGGTGGAAATACCGACCAAAACCTGATTTTGATAAACGGAAGCACGGTGTTCAACTCCTCGCATTTATTTGGTTTTTTGTCGTTAATAAATCCCGATGTTGTTGAAGATGTCCGGCTTTTTAAAGGCGGAATGCCGGTACATTTTGGCGAGCGTGTGGCCTCTGTAATGGAGGTAGATTTTAAAGAGGGTAACAATGAAATGATCCGTGTTTATGGCGGAATTGGATTGATAAATTCGCGCTTAACCTTTGATGGCCCGCTCACAAAAAATAAGAAACTAACTTTTATCGCGGGTGGACGGAGTTCATATACAAACTGGATTTTGAAAAAAATTCCCGACTTGAATTTAACACAAAGTGTTACTCATTTTTACAATCTTTCAGGGAAATTAACTTACAGATTTAATCAGCATAACAAAGTTAGTTTGATGGGATATTCGAGCAACGATGAATTTAGTACAAGTTCGCAATCGGTAACTCAATACGGAAGTAAGTTGGGAAACTTTAAACTGAGTTCCCGGGTTTCAGAAAAATTGTATGGAGATCTGGAATTGTCGTACAGCGAGTATGCTTATCGCTTGACCGATTATGCCAACGAGAAACCACCCGAATCGTACTACCTCAATAACCTGTTAAAATACAGTTCAGCGGGTTATTTGTTTAAATGGCACCCCACTCCGAGGCACAATTCTGAGGCAGGTTTTAAAGCGGTTTCCAACCAAATAAGTCCAGGGAAAATTACACCTCTAAACCAAGTTACTGTTATTGAACCGCATGAGTTAAATGATGAAAAAACGTTTGAATGGGCGGCATTTGTTGGTGATGAATTCGAAATATTACCAGAATTTTCAATTGTAGCAGGAATTAGGTATTCCCGTTTTATGAACATTGGAACGCCGCTGGTGTACATCTACGCACCTGAGCAAGCAATGGTGCCCGATAATGTTATTGATGAATTGAATTTTGCGCCCAACGAAGTTTCTGCTTCTTACGGTGGAATTGAACCACGGTTCTCCCTTAATTACGATTTGGATATGAATACATCGGTTAAAATGAGCTACCAGCGCACCCGGCAATATATTTTTCAGTTAAGCAACAATGCTGTTATCTCGCCTGCCGAAACCTGGAAAGCCGCCGATTATCATCTAAAACCGTTAATTAGCGATCAAATTGCCATTGGTGTTGAAAATGATTCGTGGTTAAAAGAGATCAATTTTTCTGCCGAAGTTTATTACAAACACCTTCAGAATTTAATTGAATATAAAAACGGGGCACAGTTAATAATGAACGAAAATATTGAAACTGCGTTAATCCCAACCCGGGGATATTCTTATGGAATTGAATTAAGTGCTAAAAAAGCAATTGGCCGTTTAACCGGTTACGCCAGCTACGTTTATTCGCGTACCATGCGAAAAAATACCAGTAATTTAAACGAAGAAAATTTCTGGAGTGGTAATTATTATCCTTCTATTTACGATAAACCTCACGACTTTTCGCTTACTACAACTTACAATATCAGTCGTCGCTGGCGGTTCTCGGGGAACTTTGTTTTTATTTCGGGCCGTCCGGTTACTTTGCCCGAAATTAAGTACGCTTACGCAGGCGAAAGGTTGATTTATTATTCAGAAAGAAATAAATACCGGATGCCACCTTATAACCGTTTGGATTTATCGATTACCCTCGACGAAAACCTACGGAAAAAACGAATGTGGAAAGGAAGCTGGACTTTCTCCATTTACAATGTTTATGCACGGAATAATCCTTATTCGGTATATTATAAAAAAACTATTCCAGGCAAGAGCAACAACTACCAACGGTATTCATTGTATAAACTTTCGGTGATTGGAATTGCGGTTCCGTCGTTAACTTATAATTTTAAGTTTTAAATGAAAAAGTCGATAATATATTTTTTCCTGCTGGTTTTGGCATTTTCTTCATGCGAAGATGTTTACACGCCCGATATTGAAAAAAGGGAAAGTGTAATTGTTGTTGATGCCAGAATTGTGGCTGGCAATGAAAATAATTCGATCCGGCTTTCTAAATCTGTTGGATTTAACGATACCGATTCCAATTACCCAGTAGTTTCAAATGCTACTGTAACTATAATTGATAGTAACGGCGATGAGTTTCCAATTGCCGAGGAAAGTAGCGGGAATTACCCGGTTCTTTTTCCATTAAATCTTGAGTTGGAGTATAAATTAGAAATTGCTTACGAAGGGAATACTTACGAATCGACCTTTGAACCTGTTCCAAAAGTTCCGGATATTGACACACTTTATGGTGTTCCTGGAACAAAAGTGGTTCAGGAAGGTGGCGAAAACGATGTAAACAATTTTAGGGAGAAAGTTGGCTTGCAATTGTATGTAGATATAAAAAATGATAAGAAGTTGATCTATTATAGATTTAATGCGCGAAAAATATTGCAAAATACTTACCCGGTCGAAGTTATGATGATGGGCGAAGTTATGATTGAAACAATGTTTGCCTGGAACACTTTTTTACCTCAGGAATCATTTAATTTAGCTTCTCCACCAGATTATTCAAGTTCAACAGATATCATAAAGCACCCATTGTATTTTATGGAACAAAAAGCTGTGCTTAATGGTGGAAATTCGTTTGCAGGTTGGATCTTAGTGTTGTATCAATACGGACTTTCAAAATCGGCACACAGTTATTATAATGATTTGAATAACCAACTGAATTCAGATGGACGCTTGTTCGACCCACTTTATGTTCAGGCACGCAGTAATATAAAATGCACCAATAATCCTGAGCAGCTTATTCTTGGTAATTTTGAAATCTCATCAGTAAAAGAACATCGTTATTTTGTTCGGTTTGTTTCTGGAGAAAAAGGTTATTTAGTAAGGCGTATTCCCTATTTTTACGAAATATCGCACAATGGAGAACAGCTTTTGGAACCACCAGCATTTTGGGAGTACGACACAAAAAATTATCCGAATGAGCAGTAAAGTTATAATATTGCTTTTGTTTTTAATTGGGTTGGGCTTTTATAGCACAAACGCACAAACCATAAATTGCAAGGAGTGCTTGCATCTTTTTACCGATCGCGAATATTGTATTTCAGGCGATACGCTTTGGT
>JAKIST010000123.1 GCA_021648495.1 Draconibacterium sp. | reverse complement strand
ACATATATTACGAGAACTGCAAGGTCTTGTTGATATCGGTAAAAGCAAGTGGGCAAAAACTTTCAAGATGTTTTTGATGAGTGTTTATGAAATGTCCAATGAAGAAAGAATAAAACGAAAACAGCAGGTACAAGATAGGTTCGTGCGAATATGTAATATAGGTGAACAAATGGAACCGCCGCCAATAAAAACAAAAGGGAAAAGAGGCAGGTACAAGCGTACCAAAGGTCGAAACCTTGTCGAAAGGTTGATTAAATACCAAGGTGCTGTTCTGGCGTTTGCATTTTATGAACAAGTTCCTTTTACCAATAACCTGGCAGAAAGGGATATCAGGCCAACCAAAATAAAACAGAAAATATCAAACTCGTTCCGAAGTTTTAAGGGGGCAGAATATTATGCACGAATAGAGGGTTTTATATCCACAGCGAGAAAGAACAATAAAAATATTTTTAACGAACTTTCTACTACCTTTGATGGCAGTAACTTTATTACAGAATTAGCTGCTAAATAATTACCTTTATTTTATAAAAATCATTAAGTCGATTTTTTATTTCCCAACTATTTTTATAGTCAATCTTAGACCAAAGTGTTGAGAAAACAAAATTTACATCTTTAATAGGGATTTGAATATTGTTAACTATAAACACATTTTTTCTTATGTTATTGCAAATTGGTTTTTGATATAAAGAGACATCACTTCCATTATAAAATTCATGATTTCCACAAATCATATAAGTTGCATCAAAATTTGCTGAGCAATAATCAAAGAAATCATGTATAAAAAAACGCTCCTCTAAATAGATTATATCCCCTGCTAAAATTAAAATATCGCCCAAAGGCTTTATTGGTTTTCTTTTTAGAAAAGAATAATTTGCTGAGAACTCCAAATGTAAATCCGAACAATATTGTATTTTCATTTTATTTATATCTTTTATGGTACTCGTTTTTTTAATTAGTGTTTGTCCATAAAGTCCGACTTCTTCGTTACGCTTGTCAGAAAAACAGTCATTTACCAGAGTAAACTCCTTTATTGTCTGACTTCGCAAGCCTCGAATTCGAACCTTCTGAATCAAACACCTACTTTACGAGACAGACTCTAATTAACATGGGTTTATATTAATACCTAAATATTATAGTTTATTAATTTAACTCTTATAAATCAGTTATAGGAGTGAATTTTGGAACTAATAATTTCATTACAGCCCATGCAACTAAATAGGCTATAGCACAAAAAACAAACATAATTGTATAACCCGTAGTAACATTTCCTAAACCTCCGTAGTAATCGAATAACCAACCACCAATTTTCGAAACAAATACACCACCAAAGCCACCAGCCATACCACCAATTCCAACTACAGAAGCAATAGCTTTTTTTGGGAACATGTCGGAAACAGTAGTGAAAAGGTTAGCACTCCATGCCTGATGCGCTGAAGTTCCGATACCGATAAGTAATACAGGAAACCACCAGCTATATATGCCAAGCGGTTGTGCAGCTAAAACTACCAGTGGAATAACAGCAATTACCAGCATGGCCATTAAACGTGCCCTATAAGGTTCAAACCCCTTGTTAATGAAAAATGCGGGAAACCACCCTCCACCAATACTGCCAAACATGGTCATTGTGTATAATACTCCTAAGGGCAACATTACTCCGCTTCCTTCAATTCCGTATTGGTCCTTCAGATATGCCGGTAACCAGAACAAGAAAAACCACCAAACCCCATCGGTCATAAATTTACCAAAAACAAACGACCATGTTTGACGATAAGTAAGCAATTTGAACCATGAAACTTTCTCTTTACTTTCGTTGGCTTCAATCAACTGTTCGTCTTTATCGCTATGAATATAATCATATTCTGCCTGAGTGATTTTTCCTTTGGCAAGCATTTTTTTGGGTTTATCGTACAAAGGAAACCAAAATGGCAACCATATAAAACTGATACCTCCAATAATAATAAATGCCCATTCCCAACCCCAATAGGTTGCAATTAAAGGAACGGTAAGAGGTGTTACAACTGCGCCGATATTTGCCCCTGAGTTAAAAATACCTGTTGCAAACGACCGTTCTTTTTTGGGAAACCATTCGGCAGTAACTTTAATAGCTGCCGGGAAGTTGCCTGCTTCACCAATAGCCAAAACAAAACGCGAAATCATAAAACCAAGTATTGAAACAGGAATTACGAGCCCGAAAATAGCAAAGATAGGTGAAAAAGTATTTCCTACAAATTCGCCCCATGCATGCATCATCGAACCAATCGACCATAATGTAATTGCAAGGGCATATCCCCATTTTGAACCCACCCAGTCGATAAAGCGACCGGCAAATAACATGGCAACTGCGTATGTGAACTGAAAAACTGAAATAATGTTGGCATAATCGCTATAAGTCCAATTGAACTCTTTAACCAGCTCTGGCATTAAAAGGCTTAATACCTGCCTGTCGAGGTAGTTAAAAGTAGTTGCAGCAAATAGCAAAGCACAAATCGTCCATCTGTACTTTCCTATTTTCTTATTAATTTCGAAGAATTTTTTCATCAATTTTAAGTTGTTAAATTTATTTTATTAGATGTTAAATTATAGAAATCACAACAATCAATAAAAATATATTTGTTGTTCTTATGTCTTTCAAGTTGTTTTTTTGTTGCCATTATTAATACAAATTAATGAGGTAATGTATAGTAAATTTCAGCACCCGGACCAAGCGGCAACCCTAAACCTATCCATGCCACTAAAAGCAAAATCCAAAGAACAAGAAAAACAAAGGAATAGGGAACCATAGTGGCAATTATTGTTCCAATGCCCGCCTTTGGATCATATTTCTGAAAATATGCAATAATCAATACAAAGAAGCTCATCATGGGTGAAATCACATTGGTTACACTGTCGCCTACACGATACACTACCTGGGATAATTCCGGAGAATAGCCCATTATCATAAACATGGGAATAAATATTGGCGCAAGTAATGCCCATTTTGCTGATGCACTTCCCATAAGCATATTGATAGCGGCTGAAAGCAAGATAAAAAGAATCATCAAAGGAATAAGTCCTATATCAAAAGACATAAGCATATCGGCACCTTTAACAGCAAGAATTATCCCAAGGTTACTCCATTTAAAATAAGCAACAAACTGAGCTGCAAAAAACACAATAACAATATATGTAGCCAGGGTTTTCATAGAAACGGCCATGCCTTTTGCCACATCCGCGTCATTTTTATATGTTCCTGTAACAAAACCATAGGCGATACCCATTGCAGCGGCAGTAATAAACAGCATCGCAACCACTCCACGAATAAGAGGTGAACTGAGCAGCCCTCCATCGCTCCCCCTAAAAAACCCATCTTCGGGAATAATTCCAAAAAGAGTTATGATTATGATGGCTATCAACGTTATCACAGAAAACAACAAACCCTTTTTCTCCTTTTTCGAAAGCCTGTCGAAGGATTTGTTTTCTTCTTCCATTTGCCCTCGATATTTACCCAGTCGAGGTTCCACTATTTTTTCGGTTACAAAAGTGCCTGTAAAAGCAATTAGAAACGTAGATGCCACCATAAAGTAATAATTGGCAGTGGGATTAACTTTGTAGGCAGGATCAAGGATCTGAGCTGCCTCCTGCGATAATCCTGCGAGCAAGGGGTCAATTGTCCCTAAAATCAAATTGGCACTAAACCCGCCAGAAACACCCGCAAAAGCTGCTGCCATTCCTGCAACAGGATGCCTGCCAACAGCCATAAAAATCACTCCGGCAAGCGGTATAAGCAACACGTACCCTATATCTGATGCAACATTTGATAAAATGCCTGTGAAAACAACAACAAAGGTCAACAGGTGCTTGGGTGAATTTAAAACCAATAAACGTATAACGGCATTTATCAATCCGCTGTGTTCGGCTATTCCGATACCGAGCATGGCTACCAGCACAATTCCCAGTGGGGCAAATCCTGTAAGATTATCTACCATTTCGAGCAGAATTCGATGGATCCCTTCTGCGGATAAAAGATTAACCGATCTGACAATTTCTTTGGTTCCCGGATGAATAACTTCCCATCCCAAAGCATGACCAATGGCTGATAAAAATAATGTAGCCAAGGCAAACAACGCAAAAAGCGTAGCCGGGTGCGGTAGCGCATTTCCGGCCCGTTCAGTCCAATTCAACAAACGCTGAATGAAACCAACAGCCACTTTTTGTTTGTTCATATTTTAATATAATTTATTGAATCAACTGCTTATGAACTGTTATGGAATAACCTGACCATTTGTGCTTGCTCTTTCGCTCTTTAACTTCCTTGAAATAATTCTTAAATAGTACGCTATTCGCTAATTTTTCAAGTTGTTAAAGAACTAAATACCTATGCTCAAATTGTTCATGTTATTACGCAACAGCCCCTTAGAAGCAGGCAATCAACTTGCATTTATAGCCCTGCTTTTCCCTCCTTTTTTTATTTACGTGGCTATTAAATTTCTCATTTAGAGATTTACGGATTGCATTGGTAAAAGCTAAATGATTTATCTGTTTTTTAATGGCAAATAATTACTGTGTGCTTCAACATTTTTATAAGCAGGCCTGATTATTCTTCCACCTGAAACTATTTCTTCTATTCGGTGAGCGCACCAACCAACAACTCTTGCCATGGCAAAAATAGGTGTATAAAGTTCAGAAGGAATTTCAAGCATACTGTAAACAAAACCCGAATAGAAATCTACATTTGCACTTATTACTTTATCTGTATTTTTTATTTCTTTGAACAATTCAGGTGTAACCTGTTCTATTATATCATATAAAATAAATTCTTTTTCCCTGTTTTTATCTATAGCCAGTTCTTTTGCATATTTTTTAAGAATAATAGCTCTCGGGTCTGATAATGTATAAACTGCGTGCCCTATTCCGTAAACAAGTCCTGTGTTATCATAAGCTTCTTTTCGAAGTATTTTTATTAGATAGGCAGATATTTCTTCAACATCCTCCCAGTTTTTCACATTTTGTTTAATGTCATTCATCATGCCCATCACCTTATTGTTTGCACCTCCATGTTTGGGACCTTTTAACGAACCAATTGCGGCTGATATTGCCGAATAAGTATCGGTATCGGATGATGTTACAACATGTGAGGTAAAAGCCGAATTATTCCCTCCGCCATGTTCGGCATGTAGTACTAAAGAAATGTCAAGTGTCTTAGCCTCCAGTTCTGTAAATTTTTTGTTCTTCCGGGTCATTCGCAGGAAATTTCTTGCTATCCCAATTCCTTTTTCCGGGTTATGCAAGTATAAGCTTTTACTATCGTAATAATGTACTTTTGCCTGATACGCATAGGCAATAATAGAAGGGAACCTGGCTATTAATTCTATCGATTGCCTTACTACATTTTCAACTGAGATACCGTCAGGTTCATTATCATAGGTATATAATGCCAAAACGCTTCTTGCCAGTTTGTTCATAATATCGTTGCCTGCCGATTTTAATATCATATTTTCTTTAAACCCGGCAGGGAGCAACAGATTATTGTCAAGCAAGGAATTAAACGATTGCAATTCATCCTCTGTGGGGAGTTTGCCCAATAACAACAAGTAGCTTACTTCCTCGAACCCATTTCTTTTTTCTTCTTCTATTGCATCTACAAGTTCATTTATTTCAATGCCCCTGTACCGGAGTTTTCCTTTTACAGGGATTATTTCTTCGTCTTCTTTAATGTACCCTGCAACTCCACCTATTCTTGTCAATCCTGTTAATACTCCGCTACCGTCACTATTTCGAAGCCCTCTTTTTACATTGAATTTTGCATATAATTCCTTATCTATTAGATAACTGTCAATAATTGATTTTTCATTTTTTAATTGCTTCATAGTTTTTGTTTTAAAAATTATTGCTTCATAGTTCTTTTCACACCTCTCTTTTAGTTTATATAAGTTTTAATGCCGGCTACTATGGAATTGTGAATAAATAACCTACACATTTTGGCTTGTTCTTTTGCTATTTTTCTGCGTTGTAAAATCTTTAAATAGCTACGGCTATTCGCATCATTTACGCCTTGAAAAATAACAAAATTACTATGCCAATTATGTACACTTTATTAATTGACAGCTACTATGTCATTTAAGTTTAACGGGATGTCAAACCATCTTCTGCCTGTTATTTACTGTCTTCTTCTCCCAATCAAAGTCGGCTTTTTACCTCATTAAAATCACTGTTTTGTTCATAATCTTCCATGTTATTAAATGAATAATCATATTGATAACTCATCGGTATAATATTGTTATATTCTTCGATACTTGCATTAGATAAACATGCCTCAATTATTTTCTTTCCGGTGAGGAATAAATCTTCATTTAAATATTTTCTAAGTTCCTTTTCGAAAAATTCTTGTAACAACTTTGCACCTTCATCATAGCCCTCTATTCCAACTTCAGGTTGATTGTACACTTTCAGGAAACGCGACGGGATTTTTGAACTTTCAATTGTTAAATGGTTTAATTCGTAGCCTAAAAGAGGACAACGTGCAGGTTGATATTGGTCGGTTCTTAATTTGGCCGCCCCCCTTCTTGTAAGATATTCGCGCATTAAAAGCTGGGGTTTAAACCCGACCTTCCAGGTGCCAATATGCTGGTTTGGGACTAAAGTGAATGTTGTGCGGGGAGTTTCAATTATTTGTTCAAGAAGCATATTGGCATGTATAGTCCTTTTCCCCGTAGCAAAAGGCCAGTAAGAACCAACCCCTTCGCTTTCCATTATATCTGTTCCAATAATACTTGGGTTTGCATACCCACGGGGAGCGACCAGCCGCCACAGCCAGGCAATGGCAGGGGGCAAAACATGAAACAACCCTACAATTCCGTAGGTAGGATTTTCTTTTGTGCAAATTGGAGTTCGAACCCCAAAACTCCTAACTTCAACAGAAACCGGATCGTTAACTACATTTTTTATAATCTCCCTTGGAATTACTACCCTTGGATTGGGGCATTTTTTCCCCGGTGAGTCTTCAATATGATTCCAAATAAGGGCGGTTGATTCGGGCCTTGTTTCAATATTTAAAAAAAGCAATGGTTTTTTTGGGTTGATTGTTGTTTTCTCAAGAAAAGGGTCATCTCCATATTCTTTTACACTGTCAACCCGTACAAACCAAGCATTTTCTGCATCAATAATATTTAGCTTCCCATTTTTCTTTTGAAATGAAGGATGACAGAAAGCCATGTCGTCAGCAACCGGATTAAATGTGCAAAACCTTGGTATGGCAATAAACCTTTCTTCGTTTGTAATACTATTTCTGCCAAGCAAAACACGTCCATCAGTTTCCCTTACTATATGTTGATGCATCTCACTTTTCCCGCCGCCACTCGCCCCTTCGTGCATAAATGTTGTAACATTGTCGTAAGGGCTAATAGATTGCACTGCCGAACAATGTGCTGTTAACCAACCTTCTTTTTCCCCTTGTGTTAATAAAACACCATATAAGCCCTTTTTTGCACTTGGTCCTGGATATAGATTATAAGAATACAATTCGTGAACCTTCTCTGTACGGTTATGCACAACTACCTGTTTCCCTTGAAAGTGAGTATGCCTGAAGGGTGGGGCGACTATAATAGTGGATTTAATTTCTAAACCCTCATGCAACTCTTCAATTGGAATAATTGATTGCAACATTGAAAGCCCCATGGCAAAAAATGCTGCATTTGCAGGTACTATTGCAATGCCGGTTGAGCCAATTCCTTCGCGGCCAGCGAAGTAAAAAAACATACCTAAATCCTGATTCTTCAACCAATTAAAGGTCTCCTCCTTCAAGTTTGAAAACGGATAACCGTATTTATCCTGAAAACGTTTTTTGTCGGTGGGTTTATCATCGGCAATAGACATTGTTTCAGGGTCTCTTCGCCTCATATATGGCTCTGTATAATTAGCCGATATACCATTTGTTACTTTGTGAACTATTACTTCAGTAAAACCACCTTTCCCCGGAATATCATATTTTACCTCAAATTCATTGTTACCCTTATCATTATTAGTTGCTGCAATTGCAAGCTCGCCCGTTGAATTAAAAACGGAATAGCTTTTACAATCTCTCAATAAACTTATAATATTCTCAGGTAAGTTTATATTTTTCTTTTTTAATACTTCAAATAAATCTTTCATTAAATTTTACTATTTTCTTGATTAATAGAGAGTTATGTAAAATGATATATCGGTTTTTACTTGAATTCAATTATTCGTACTTTTTGCCCTACCATTGTATTTTTTAAAATCTCATTCATATAAAATTTCTTAACGATTTCATTTGCAGTAAATATATTAATTACTTCTTAATATATTAAGCAATGCTCAATATTAATTAAACTATATTCAACCAATTAAGGATAGCTTAACTTATGGAAGCAAAAAATTTATTGGTCAGGTGGTGTTGATATTAGAATAATAGTGGTTTCGTTAGTTGAAATATTCCTTGCAATATGTTTACGGCTTGCGTTAAAGTAAAAACTATCGTTTCTTTTCACATTATAATTTTTCCCATCTAACTCAAATTCGAGTTCACCCTCCAAAACAAAGAAAAAGGATTGTCCGTGATGTGCCTTTAAAATATTTTTTGAATTCCCCCCAATACTGAATTTTATCAAGATTGTATCCATCTGCTTGTTGGGGTCGTGATTGGACAATAAATAAGTGGATACACCAAACTCATTTTTTTCAATAAAACTTTTATCATTAAAACGTACCAGTGGATTTTTAGACATGGCTTCATGCTCTCCAATAATTTCGCCTATTGTTGTATGTAAGTTGTCGGCAATTGATTTTAATGTAACAATAGATGGAAATGCTTTTGAATTTTCAATTTGAGATAAAGCACTGGAACTTACACCAACTTTTTTGGCAAGTTCGTTTAATTGCATGTGCAGGCTCTCCCTTTTACGTTTTATTCTTTCTCCTAAATGTTTCATATTTTTTGTTGACAAGATTAATAAAAATATTTTTCACAAAAAAGGATGTTTCGAATAAAATTAATTTATTCTTAATTTAATTAATCAACACTTAATTGCTGATATTAGCCTGAACCATAAGCAAAGCTTCAGGTTTAAAGGGAAAAGGAGATTCAAAAAAGTACAAGTTGATTTTTAAATGCATATATCACCAGGTTAACCGTGTTATATGTCCCGGTTTTTTGAAAAAGGCTGCTTTTGTGTTTCTCAATAGTTTTAGGGCTTAAAAAAATTTCATCTGCAATTTGCTCGTTGTTCAAACCTATGCATATTAAATCAAGTATTTCTTTTTCGCGAGAAGTTAAAAAAGGTAAACTTAATTTTTTATTTTCCGATGCTTTAGTTTTAAGTAAATTTCGTGTAATAACTTTAATTATTTCTTCTGAAAAAAAATTGCCCCCTTCCGACACTCTTTTAATTGCTTTCTCAAAATCTTCTATATCCGACCGTTTTAACATATATCCCTCCACTCCGGCAGAAAACATTTTTTCAATATAATCATCTTCAAAAAATGTGGTTAACGCAATTATTTTCAATCCGGGATACTTTTCCACAGCAATTTTGGTTGCTTCAATTCCATTCATTTTTGGCATATTAATATCCATCAAAACAATATCTGGCACTACTTTTTCCAGGAGGTTCAAAAATTCTTCCCCGTTAGAAGCCTGTCCAACTACATTAACGAAATCAAAGTGGTTCAATAGGATCAACAATCCATCCCTGAAAATTTTATGGTCGTCAACTATTATAATATTTATAGTATTTGTATCCATCTTTTTTAATTAAACATTAAACTGAATTGTTATTTGTACTCCCTTTCCATGTTCACTTTTTATTGTATATGTGCCTCCGAAAGATTCTATCCTGCTTATCATATTTCGCAGCCCTATTTTTTCTTCTTTATTAGAGGGGATTAAATCAGGATTAAATCCTTTGCCATTATCACGATAATAAAAATTCACCCTTCTTTTTGTATTTTTAAAATCTATTTCTATCTCGGAGGCTCCGGAATGTTTCAATGTATTGTGAATTAATTCATTACAGATACGGTGAATATTAATCTCCATGTTTTTGGTAAGCCTCATGTCAAAATTTTGAGCATTAATATTGCAATGAACTTTTCCAATATCATTTATTTTTTCGCACAGTATTTCTATAGATTTTATTAAACCATGTCGGTTTAATATTGATGGATTTAAATTGTTAATAGCTGCTTCCAGGTTTTCTAAAGCCATGTCGGAAAGTTGTTTTATCTGGTTTAGTTTAGCATTTGTTTTTTCATTCAACAAAAAATCCTTTTCCAAAAGTTTTGTATATAAACCAATGCTTGAAAGCAATGACCCAAGCCCATCATGAAGGTCTGCTGCAATACGTTTTCGCTCTTTATACTCAATTTCAATCGACTTTTCAACAAATTTTCTTTCGACCAAACAATAGGCATTTATTAATCGGACAATTAGTATTAGGCAAAGAATAAGAAATCCAAATATTAAAATTAACAATCCAAATATTTTACGTTTAAAATTTGAATTTTGTTTTGTTGTAGAATCATGAATATTTTTTTCAAACTCAAGAAATGTCTGCTGAAAATCAACATATTCCTGAATAATAACCGAATCAATTGCACCTTTCTCTTCCTGAAAGCCCAAAGAAATAAGTTCTTGCAACCGTTCAATATGTACTTCCATTTTAGAAAGGATTTCGCTAAAACTCCGAGCCATTTTTTTACTGCTAATTTTGGCTTCCCCTCCATTGAACGGATTTAATGACGATACCAGTTTTTTTGCATTTGCAAGACCATCTAAAATTTCAACATTCACCGATGTATCATTAATCAAAAAATAATCATCTAATTTTATCCTGCTATGGGAAATTTCCATCTCTATATTTTTTGAAAATTCCACCAGTAAAAGGTGTTCCCGGTCTAATTTTAAACTTTTAATAAATGTAAATAGTATTCCGCCAAAAGAAAGTATACAAAAAACAAGTACAACTGTCACAACTTTACCTTTTAGGAACTGAATAGTTTTAAAGTCCATATTCAAATATCAATCTAATTTTTGGAATGGTAATTTAAGCTATTTATTCAAATAAGCGGGATAATTATTAGACTTTATTATAATGAGCCCACTCCGAAAAGTAAAAAATACAAAAATGCCACCCACAAAGTAATACCTATTGTAAAAAACACTAATATCAACAAAAGACTAAAATCAGATTAATCTATTTTAGTGGAGTTTTGTGCCTTTGAGATTTAGTGGTTAAATGGACTTTTCGGAGCGGACTCAATAATTTTAATTGTAAAAATGCCTACTATAGAATTAGCCTGAATAATTCACAAATTGTTCTATTGCAAAGCCAAACTGCTGTGATTAAAGGCGATGCTCAATTTCCAATTCTCGAAATAGCTAAGGCTATTCCTGCGAGTCAAAAATTTGCGCTCACCTTTACT
>JAKIST010000122.1 GCA_021648495.1 Draconibacterium sp. | reverse complement strand
CATCCCATTTCATAAAACGGCAACCTTCATCAATCATTTTTTTGCAATCGTCGATAAACACATCAAAAAATCCACTTACAAAATCGAAAGCCGGATGATCCCACTGCGCCATAATCGGGTTTCCTGCAGAATCTTTGATCACCCATTCCGGATTATCCTGATAACGCGAAGCCGTTGAATCGATGCCCATGGGAGAATACCACAATCCCATTTTTATTCCATGTTTATCAAGCCGTTCTTTTATTGGCGCCAAACCCTCCGGGAACCTTTCAGAATTCGGGAACCACTCCCCCTGCCTATTTTCCCAACCATCGTCAAGCACAAAAATATCCACGCCCAACTCAGCTGCGTTTTCAATCTCATTAAAAATTCTTTCGTACGTTAAAATACCGCGCAGTGGTTTTGTTTTGTCCTGCCGTTGCATTCCCCAGGTATTGTAATAAAAATCAGGTACGCGCGAAGCTGCTTTTTCACAAATCTGGTTGAAAAGATAATTGCGGATCATTTGTTTTCCATCTTCCAAGTGGTTGCCAGCGTAAAAACCCGTGGCTGTCCAAACGGTTGAGTACGGATGTTCCACATCAATAATTTCACCATCTAAATATCCACCCCTCAAAATATCCACCGCAACATTTATATTTTTGTCTGTTGTCTGACTCGAAATCCCAATAAATTTAAAATCACCCTCTTTAATAGGAAAATTAAAAACCCCTTTTGTTCCTTGCATTGCATCGTTAATTAGATTTCCGTTGCCCAATTTCTGTTTATCAAACATGCCGTTTAAATTGTCTTGCGAAGCATGTTCATAAGCCGTTAACCAACTTATGCTCTCATTCGACACAATTGAGATTGGCCCTTTTACTATTTGCAATTCATTTGAAACTGTTGATTGCACAACATCTGGATAATACATGTGATTGCCCTTTTCTTTATCGCCGAATGTAATAGGTTTTTTCTCGAAACTGGCGATTCGAATTTCAATCGATTCAACTGAATTATTCTCTGCATTTTGTATGGAATAGGAAGGAAAACGAAAATGCAAATCGCCATCAATTTTATTTAAACTGAAAGATTTTCCGCTGCTTTTCAACTCCAGTTTCTCTCGCATTAATGTTGAACCGGGAAAAACCTGTTGATACACAAGCACCTGCAAACCTTTCACATTACCTTTTACACCTTCAAAAACAAGAATGTGTTCAGTACCACCATTTCCCATTTTTCGTATTGACTGACTTTTAAAAACCCAAAGTTTATCGTTGGACGAAACGAGTTGCTTATTCATTACAAATTCAAAAAAGGGAATCGGTTCAGAACTGGTTAGAATCTTGAAATTTGATTTCAGAAGGTATTCAACTTCAATTTTATCAGCACTTTTCTTACTGAAATAGAAAGTTTTGGAGAACTTCTCATTTTCAATTTTCAAGTTCTCAATTGGTTTTAATGAACAAGAGTTAAAAAGAGAAATTGTTACAATTGATAATCCGATTAAGAATGACTTCATTTTAGGCTTTGTTTTAAATTTTCGGAAATAAAGATAATGCTTTATTCCTTTTCCCCCAGAATAATAAGTTGTCTTCGTTTTTATTTTTATTTGGTTCAGAATGGTCGCTTATTCACAATAATCTTTAATTTTGCATTAATTCAAAATAAATGAATAAAAAGCTAAAAGAAATATCTGGATTTTTCAAAATTGAAAAGCTAAAGAACGACAAGCGCATTGTTGTCTTTCTAATATGTTTGCTCATTGCAACCGTTCTTTGGTTTTTAAATGCTTTAAGTAAAGATTATTCAACTACAATTTCGTATCCGGTAAAATATGTTTCGGCTCCCAAAAATCAATTTCTCGCGAATAAACCGCCGGAAAAATTAGATCTAAAAGTTGATGCGCACGGTTTTACATTGCTGCGCTATAAATTGAGCTTGTCGTTTTCACCCATTATTTTAAACTTAACAAGCCTGACCAAAAACCTCAATCCCGATTCCAGGGGATACATGGTAAACACAAATAATTTAATTGGCAGTGTCTCGGATCAGATTAGTAATGAAATTTCAATCAATAACATTGAACCCGCTGTTATACAAATAAAATTTGACAGTCTTGTTACCAAACTTATTCCTATAAAACCAAATTATGAGTTAAATTTTAAACCGCAGTTTGATTTAAAAGAACCGGTTTCAATAACTCCTGAACAAGCAAAAATTACTGGTCCCACTTCAATATTAGATACAATGTATTTCCTCCGAACGGAGAAAAAATTATTCGGGATGTTGGATTCTGACAAAGAGACATCAATGGAAATCCTTCATCCTAAAAACACTACCATTTCCCCTAAAAAATTTACAATCAATATTTCTGTTGAAAGGTTCACCGAAAAAGAATTGAAAGTTCCAATTGAAATTCAAAATATCCCGGAAAATGTAAATATAAAACTTTTTCCTTCCGAGATTAAACTGACGATTTTAGTAGGATTAAGTCAATTTGAAAATATTTCTTCAAAAGATTTTGAAGTTTTTGTGGATTATAAATCAGTAAGTTCAACCAACGAAGATCTAAACGTTAATATAGGTGTACACCCATCATTTGTACAAATCCAGAGATTTTCTCCCGAAAAAGTGGAATATCTAATCGAAACAAATTAACAAACAACATTAAAATGGCAATTACTGTTGGAATAACTGGGGGAATTGGCAGCGGAAAATCGATCGTTTGCCAGGTTTTTAAACTTCTGGGAACTCCTGTTTTTGAAGCTGATGTTGTTGCAAAAAAATTGATTCAGTTGAATGATGTAATTAAAGAAGGGTTGATTAAGCTCTTTGGAGAAGATATTTATGCACCGGGAGGATTAGTTGACCGAAAAAAACTTGCCTCGATAATTTTTAATGATGACATTCAACTCGCTAAAGTAAATTTGTTGGTCCATCCTATTGTTCGTGAAGAATTTAAAAATTGGCTAAATTTGCAGGAATCAAAGTATGTTGTTCACGAAGCAGCAATTCTGTTTGAAAGTGGGTTTTACAAAATGATGGACTTTACAATTCTTGTTTCTGCTCCTAAAATTCAAAGAATTGAGTGGGTGATGAAAAGAGACGATATAACAAAAAAACAGATAGAAGAGCGAATGGACAGACAATGGACCGATGAACAAAAACGTAAATTGGCATCGGTTGAGATAAAAAATAATAACAGGGATTTAATAATTCCCCAAATAATAAAAATTGACAATCAATTAAAGAAATATGGCAAAATTTGGTAAGTGGATAGGTGGCGGACTCGGCTGGGCTTTTGGCGGCCCAATTGGTGCAATAATAGGATTTACGGTTGGCTCGTTGCTCGATGGTGGAAGCCAAACGCAAACAGGCAGAACTGGCAGACTGTCAGGAAGGACAACTACCGGTGGCTATTTAATGAGTTTACTGGTCCTTGTTGCGGCGGTTATGAAAGCTGACGGAAAAGTACTAAAATCGGAATTGGATTATGTGAAGGTATTTATGGTCCATAATTTTGGTGAAGCATCGGCTGTTGAAGCTATTAAAATGCTTAAAGATTTGTTGCAGCAAACCATTCCGGTTGATGAAGTTTGCCATCAAATCAGGCAAAACATGAACTCTTCGGCACGGCTTCAGCTGGTACATTTTATGTTCGGAATAGCACAGGCTGATGGCGACATCGATCCCCGCGAGCTAAATTTAATCACCCGCATTTGCCAGCAAATGGGAATTTCCAACAACGATTACGAATCCATCAAATCAATGTTTGTTCCAAATACAGAATCCGATTTTAAAATCCTTGGAATCGAGCGAACAGCAACTGATGATGAATTGAAAAAAGCTTATCGTAGAATGGCAATGAAATTCCACCCGGATAAAGTGAGTAATCTCGGAGAAGATGTCCAGAACGCGGCGAAGGAGAAATTCCAAAAGGTAAATCGGGCCTACCAAAATATTAAGAAGGAGAGAAAGATTGCGTAAGGAAAGTAGTTAGTTGTTAGTAGTTAGGAAGAATTAAGATGGAAATAATAGTTGAGACCACAGTTACTCCTTCCAATCTCATTACTCAATAAATTGTTAAACCCATTTGATGACACAAATATAATATACAAAACATGAACAATACATACCCTATTGGAAATAAATGGTAACTTTAGTGCACATATAAACCCGTTACCTGCAAGGCGGAGAAAGAGAAACGATAGAACATAAATTAAAAATAGTGAAACGAGAATTTAAACATATAATTGAAAAATTTACTGACTGGAAAGATTTTGTTTTTGCCGACCCGCATAAAAAAGATGCCTACTCACATTGCACACATTTGCAAATCGCACATGTCGACCCACAAACCATAATTTGCAAAAGAGTGCAATCCTTACCAGTTTTAAAGCTATAAAATAATATTATGAATCATATATTAGATTTAGATAATCAAAAAACCGAATTACACTTAATATTTGAAAAGATTTTCAATGGTAATTCTATTTTGTTTTTAGGTGCAGGAGCATCTGTAGGTGAGAAACGGTATTTAAGTAGTGAAGTTATAGAGTATTACGAATCTTATTTAGGATATTCTCTTTCTGAAAATAATATTACAAAATTTGTTGATATATTATCTGCCGATTCTAATTTTGATAGAAATCATTTTGATGCGGAAGTTGAAAAAATGCTTCGTAAATATGAATTAACTGAAGGTCATAAAATTATGGCTTCAATCCCATGGAGAGAAATAATTACAACAAATTTTGATTTGTTAGTGGAACAGGCATATGATGAAATTAAGGATTCATCAAGTCATGTTTTTGATATAAAAACAATAAAAAGTTACTACTCAGCAGGTTTAATAGATTGAATATAAGATACTTATAGCTATTTAAATTCTCGAAAAATTTACTAATAAATAAATGTCATTTCTTTAATATCCTGATAATCTATAAATTAACAAAATAAATAAGTTATTAACAAAAATGTAACTCATTGATTAACAATGAATATTACTGCTGAGTAGTAACAATAAAAAACAAAAAAGAATATAATTATAGACCAAGTTCGGACGAAATAAAATACGTGAAATTAAATGGTTGTATATCAGATAAAGGAAAATACCCCTTAGCTTTTTCAACAGATGATTTTAAATCATTAAATGGATATTATAAATATGTACTTAACGATTTAAAGAATCCATCTAATAAAATTTCTTTTATTTCAGCGGGTTATTCATTTTTAGATAAATTTGGTGTAGAATTATTGCAAAAATTTGACTCATATAATTTTCGAGATAAAAAATGGATAATTAATATTGATCCATATCCTAATGAAAAAGCATTAAAGTATTATTCAAGTCACGTAACGAAGAAGTCGGACTTTATATTTCAAATACTAATTAACAAATTTCAGTATTAACATTTAACGTTGATAAATTATGCCCGGAATAAGCAGATGAAGTGAAGTTGAATTCTATATTTGTACATCATCCATATAAATAGGTTAATTATGCTGAATATTGGAATCATTGGAAACATGGAAGTACTCGAACCTCATGTTATGCATACCCTGAAAAATAAGAGTGTTAATGTTATTGGAAAAGCGTCAGTGGGGTCAAGTGCGCAACTTAATAGTTTTCATTTTTCTATTCCTGAGTATAATCGGGTAGAATTAATTGAAAGGGCTGATGTATTATTGATAGATAATTCCTTGTTGCTCCCTTTTGATGTGCTTTGCGAAATAGTGAAAAAAACGAAACATATTTTTACTACGGAATACTTGAATTTAACTGTTGACGAATGTGCACAGTTGGTAAAATTGACTAATGAGTCGGGGTCAGTAATGCAGGTAAGTAACCCTTATTATTACACACCCGCGTTACAGTCGTTGAAAAAGAATATTTCTTCGCCATTATTTCTGGATGTTTCGAAATATGCCGACAGTACAAATTTGTACAAAACCTTATATCCATTGCTTTTGATGTTAGTGGATTTGACTGGGATTAGCCCTAAAAAACTTGGGGTGACAGCTTTTAAAACGGCACAAAACGATATGGGCTTCACCAATGTTAGGCTTGAATTTGGAAATGCATCTGTTGTGGACTTGAATTATGGAAACCAAATTCCTCTCGATAAATTCAAAATAAAAGGATATTCAAAAGATAAGTTTGTTTCTTTCGATTTCACGAATAAAATCTTTCTGTTTAACCGATCAGAAATAGATTTTTCAGCTTATTTAACTGTGGATGAATTTGATGAATTTGTTGAAACAATAGAAAATAAAACTCGGAAAAGTAGTAATATAGAAGATTATCTGGCCGCGATGCAATTGGTAAATTCAATCGAAAAAAAGATCTCACAATTTACTGCTGAATAAATTCTTAAAAAAGTACTTTTTGCAGCAATATTTTTTTTTGTTGGTCGTTTAAAGTAAGCAGTTGCACTTTAAAGTGCAATAAACCGAACTTAACTGCTTTGTATGAATAATTCTGGCCAAGTTGCAAAATATTTAATTTTCGACTTTATAGCTGCTGCAATCAGCTGGACACTCTTTTTTGTTTACCGAAAAGCTGTAATAGAACCGCAACGATTTGGCATTGATATCCCCATTGAATTTACTTCCCGTTATTATTTAGGTCTTTTGGTAATCCCGCTTGTTTGGCTCACTGCATATTACATTACCGGTTTTTATAAGAATATCTATCACCGTTCCAGGCTGTTGGAACTGGGCCAAACTTTTATTACTACATTGGTAGGTGTTGTTGTTATTTTCTTCACACTAATTTTAGACGATTTTATTGGGTCGTACAAAAATTATTATCAGCTCTTTTTTACACTGTTTGTATTGCATTTTAGTTTCACCTATTTCTTCAGGTTGATTATTACAACACAGACGATCCATAAAATCCATAAACGAAAAATTGGCTT
This sequence comes from Draconibacterium sp., assembly GCA_021648495.1. Taxonomy (GTDB): domain Bacteria; phylum Bacteroidota; class Bacteroidia; order Bacteroidales; family Prolixibacteraceae; genus Draconibacterium. The sequence continues at coordinate 4,518 of JAKIST010000122.1, read as the reverse complement.
CAATACATTGATGATTGGGAGCAACGAAAATGCGTTAAAGGTTTATAAAGAAATGAATAGTCAATTTCGTCCGGCCGGAAATAAATTTGTTGGTTTTGTAGGTATTGAAAATAATAACGATGCATTATTAAGTGATTATATTCCAAAACTCGGAGGTATTTCAGACTTGATTAATATTCTTGAGAGCCAAGATATCAAAGAAGTTGTAATTGCCCTTGAAACGGTTGAGCACGAACGGTTGAGCGAAATACTTACCATCGTTGAAAATCGGCAGGTTACCATTTGGGGAATTCCCGATTTATACGACTTCCTCTCAGGAATGGTAAAAACAAATACCATTTATGGAAGCCCGTTAATTAAAATATCGAATGGCTTAATGCCCGGCTGGCAAGAAAATACAAAGCGGTTGTTAGATGTGTCGCTTTCTATAATTGCCTCAATAATTTTTTTACCGGTTTTTGTTGTGTTGGCTATAATTATCAAAGCTACTTCGAAAGGACCAATATTTTATAAACAAGAGCGTGTTGGAAGATTCGGAAAATCTTTTTACATTTTTAAATTGCGAAGTATGTTTGCCAATGCAGAAAATGGGACACCGGCCCTTTCAATAGAAAATGATACGCGTATTACAAGAATTGGAAATTTTATGCGGAAAACGCATTTAGATGAGATCCCCCAGTTTTTTAATGTCATAATTGGAGATATGTCGTTGGTAGGCCCACGCCCGGAGAGACGTTATTATATCGACCAGATTGTTAAACGGGCACCACATTACACACACCTCCATAAATTGAGACCGGGCATAACTTCGTGGGGGCAGGTTAAATATGGTTATGCTTCTGATGTGGATGAAATGTTGGAACGACTTCCGTATGACATGATGTACCTGAAAAATATTTCGTTGTATATCGACTTTAAAATTCTTATTTACACGTTAATGGTGAGCTTTAAGGGAAATGGGAAATAAAGAAAGTCGCAGTTTTCAGTTAAAAAATGAATTACAAATTTTATGAGATGTAAATCCCTTTAACTTTCTCTTACAAATCCGTAATCTGATTCTACTTTAGCAATTCTTATTTCAAAATTTTTGTACCACAATTTTCTGCCTTTTTCCTTTGCCATAGAATAGACATTATTACAATTAAAATTGTATGTCATAATTTATCTTTTCCCGATTCCCTTCGTTATTTTTATTTTCCGTAGCTACGGCTACTCAAAAGAAAAATGCCTTGGTAATCGAAAAAATCTTAAATTTTGCCTATACACTATTTTAATCATAATAAAGTCTAATGTTCCGAATTTTCTTTCCAATTTTTTTTTGATTCCAAATCTTTCCAATACGAAACGGTAATTCCTAATTCTTCTCTTGCCGATTCAACACCCAAAAAGCCCAGTTGTTTTTTAGCTAATTCAACCATTTTATCAGCCATCTTAGAATAACCCTTTTCAACATTAGTTCTGGTTGAAGTGAAAATTACAACATAGTAAGGTGTTTGTGCTATCATTGTCATTTAATTTCAGGTTCCATCATCATTTATACACTCATACTTTTTCACCTAACTAACAATACCTGTCCTTTTTGGTTGTGTTCAAAGTCCTGGATATCGAAGAAATGCGAAATCCAAACATAGTTTCCCATTGGTGCGGGAGTGCCATTTTTTGTTGTTCCGTCCCAGGGGTTTTCTGGTGTGCTGGTCTCAAAAACGATCTGCCCCCAGCGGTCGTAAATTTTTAAGGAAAAGCGCGACAAATCAGCACCAATTCCAACCGGCATAAAAATACGGTTTTCTGGAATGTCGCTGTTGGGGCGGAATGCATTGGGCGTAAAAACCGAAAAAGGTAAAATGGTAATCAATAAACCGGAAGTGTCTTTACATCCATAATCCGATTCAACAAATAGTTGCGAGTTGTATTCACCCAATTCAGTAAAAGTATGAATGGGATTTGTTTCAGTTGAATTCTCAGCATCGCCAAAATCCCAGAAGTAGTTGGTGGCGTATTCCGAAAGATTGGAAAATGTAATATCGGCATGTTCGATCAGTGCTACGGGAAAATCGACATCGAATGTTGCAATTGGTTTTGGATGAACCCAAATCCAGTCTAATTTTGTGAGCGTGTCGAAGCAGCCTGTTTCCTGCGAATTGGCAATCAATGAAATATCAAACCTTCCCGAATCTCTCATTAAATAATTGTTTGAATCTCCAAAAGGATGTGGTAAACTGTCTGTCAACCAGGTAAAATCTAAATTTTCATCAAATGGATCAGCAGTAATTTTCAGCGAATAAGGTTGACAACCCTCTTCGTTTTCAGTATAAAAATTGAAATGTGGTTTGCGTTTTAAGCTTATTTCGGTAGGCTCGCTCATGCACCCATATTCATCTACGGTAAGAATTGCCTTTCCAAAAGGTTCGTCTAAAACAACCGTAATTGAATCGTTGCCAACACCGGATTGATGTGCGTTAACAAAATCCCACGCACAAAATGAGGAGTCGATATTGAATGTGTAAAACAGGTCTGCCGAATCGGAATAACAAAATGAAGGATCGGCGGTAATATCAGCGGTTGGAGTTGGAAAAACTTTAATCATGCTATCGATTTGGAATCCAATCTGGCAACCCGAGAGGAGATTTGTAATGGACAAGCCCACATCGTAGTACCCTGTTTTTGGGTAAAAATGTTCAACTTCCTGTGCGTTGATTATTGGAGAACTATCCCCAAGATCCCATTCAAAAAGCAGTGAGTCTTCAACCCCAAGAATTCCTTTAAACAAAACCGTCAAGGAATCGCAGCCTCTCGATCTTTTTGTTTCTAAAATAAAATCAGGGTTTGCTCCGAGAGGTTTTTTTGTTGTATCGCTCCAACATCCATTTTCTTCGACAAACAGTTGTAAAAAGGGTTCCGAATTATATGCACCGAGTGAAACTGTAAAATTGTTCCAATCCATTGAGTCAATTACTTTGCTGCCTCCATAATCCCAATAATAATTTGCATTTTGTGTTGCATTGCCTGTGTATAAAACTTCACGGGAGTATCCTTTACATTCATCATCGGGGTTGTCCACAAAATCAAAAACAGAGCTTGGTGTTTGATGAAACCCAACCTGGAAAGTATCGTTTGCAGCGCATCCATTAATTGTTTCGAGGTGGTAATAAATTTCGTATTCTCCCCAATTTGAGACTTCAATTTTTGCTGAAGTGTGTGTCTCTGCCGAAAATGTTAACTCCGCCGGTTTATTCGACGACCAGGTAAAACTACTGTCCTGGTTCCAAACATTGGCAGGGGCATCGGTAATGGAAACAGTTAGCTCGCTAATTGTATCGCCACAAATAAGATTGTCCCCTGCAATTTGTGCAATAGGAGTGGGGAACACTATTAGGTTCATTGTGTCGCGGGCAGTGCAGTCGTATTCATCGACAACGGTAATTCGATACTCGTCGGTTTGGTCAGCAACAATAATTTGGTTAGTTGATAAGGTATCGTTATTTTGGTTTTGCCATATATATTTTTCAAATCCATCGTTTCCGTTTAATTCTATTGAATGAGGGAAACAGCCATTATCGCGATCAATTCCCAAATCAACAATTGGGTGGCTAACAAGAATATAAATTGAATCTTCCAACTCGCACCCGTCGATGGTAGTAGTTTTTACATAATATTTGCCACCTTCAGTAACGGTTAAAGTTTGAGTGGTATCTCCTGTATTCCAATTATAAGTATCGAAATACGGTCCTGCATCGAGTTTGCGCGAATCGCCATGGCAAAGTGAAAGTGTGTCGCCATTAAAGTTTATGCTTTTCCCTAAATCGAGTACCAGGTCGAGGTTGAAGCCAACTCCGTAACCGTACGATTCCACTCCTCCATAACCATAAACATAGGCGAGAAAACCACCGTCTTCATTTATATTGTTAATCCGGTGTGTACCCGGAGTAATTGATTTTTGCGCAAAGGAATATTCTTTTTCAACAAAGGGCTGAAATTCACCTGCTATTGAACTTCCATCAAAGCGAATGTTGTTTATTTCGCTTGTTAATGAAATAATATTTACATAGTAATTTTTGATGTTGTTGGAATCGTACGCTACAAAAGTTACATCGTTTTTCGATTGGGTCACGGAACTCAAGATAATCATAAACGGGTCGCCATTTCCTCCCGTGTAATTTTTATCTACATCGCGGGATTGACTGTATTGCGCAACCATTATTGGTTTATCGGCAAGGATTCGTTTAGGGTCGTCATGATAAAATACAACTTCAGAGAATTCTCCTCTATTCAGTATAAATGCAAACCTCCCGGTAATATTAATTGTAGTACTGTCTTCAGCGGCCATTATTCGATAGCGATCCTGTTCGCGCGATTTCAGCGGAACCACAAAGTATTCGAGCCCCCAGGAGTGTACCGGCGGAATTTGTTCGTATAAATGATCCCAGCAACAGTAACCGGATGGAATCCTGGTGCCATGCGAACCCGAATAAAAGGCGATTGGTTTATCGCTTAAAACATAACTGCCGGTTAAGTCGC
>JAKIST010000121.1 GCA_021648495.1 Draconibacterium sp. | reverse complement strand
AGCACGAAAGGACAAAGAATCGGTTGAAAAGCAAGACTTTCTGGATGCCGTTGACCGAATAGTTGGTGGGCTTGAAAAGAAAAACAAGATAATTTCTCTAACAGAGAAAAAAACCATTGCTTTTCACGAGGCTGGCCATGCAACCATTAGTTGGTTGCTTGAATATGCACATCCGTTGGTAAAAGTTACAATTGTGCCAAGAGGGAAGGCGTTGGGTGCAGCTTGGTATTTACCCGAAGAACGTTCGATTACTACCAAAGAACAGTTGTTGGACGAAATGTGCTCGGCACTCGGTGGCAGGGCAGCCGAAGAAATTATATTCAACAAAATTTCTTCCGGGGCACAAAACGATTTAGAAAAAGTTACCAAACAAGCTTATGCAATGGTAAGTATTTTTGGGATGAGCGAAAAAGTTGGAAATGTAAGTTATTACGATTCAACGGGTCAATCTGATTATTCGTTCACAAAACCTTACAGCGAAAAAACTGCCGAATTAATTGATTCTGAAGTAAATGTTCTCATCGAAAGCCAATACGTTCGTGCCCGTCAAATTCTGCTCGACAATACCAAAAATCATACAAAATTGGGCAATCTTCTTTTGGAAAGAGAAGTGATTTTTAGTGAAGATTTAGAAAAAATATTCGGGAAACGTCCCTGGAAAAAAGAGTTATTATCGGGAAACGGAAACGATAAGCATAAAATAAAAAAGGCAAAAACTGCTGAAGAAGAAAAGGGAAACAAATCCGTTTCAGAATAAAATGAATGATGCCCGGCAAGAAATATTGAACAGGTTAAAAAGTGCCATTCACCCTGAGCCGGAAAAACCAGATTTTGATACTCCCGTTTACCATCCTATAAATGAACCTTTGGAAATTGCTTTCAAAGAAAATTTGGAAAAGGTAAACGGGAGTGTTCATATCTATCCTTCTGAAAAAGAACTTTATGAAAACCTAAAAAAGTTCCTTTCCAATTACGAAATGGAAAACATTTGTTGCAAAGAGACTGAAATCCAGCAACAATTTAAAAAATTTCAGATCCCTTTTTCAGAATGTGCTGAACTGCCTGAAACGATAGAAGTGGGAATTACCGGTTGCGAATTTTTGATTGCACACACGGGTTCGGCAATGGTAAGTTCGGCTCAAAAAGGAGGACGCCAACTGTTTGTTTATCCACCGGTGCATGTTATTGTTGCCCAAAAAAATCAATTAGTTGATTATTCAGAAAAGGCCTACACTGATATTCATAATAAATTTAAAAAAAATCTCCCTTCGCAAATAACTTTAATTACCGGGCCAAGTCGTACTGCCGACATCGAAAAAACTTTAATCCTTGGCGCACATGGACCAAGGGAATTACATGTGTTTTTGTTGAATAACTAATATTTGTCAATAAAGTCCAACTTCTGCGTTATGCTCGACCTTTATGAACCAAACACCTACTTTATTGCCAGGTTCAAATTAAACTCTCATTTCCACATCCAGCCTGAATATAACAGATTATTCTATTGAAAGGCTATTACTCTGCTTAAGCTGATTAATTCATAAATTTTCGTTATGAGAAGCCAAAATACAAAGAATAAAGGTGAGCGCAGGAATTCAACTTGCAGGAATAGCAGTTTCTATTTTGAGAATTGGATTCCGAGCATTACCTTTATTCAAAGTAGTTTGGTTTCGGAATAGAAATATTTGTGAATTATTCAGGTTAAAGGCAATGTTCTTTTTATTTTGACTTCTACAAAAAAAAACATATGAATGAATCAGCTTAGGGAATGTTTAAAATTTTTACCTTTGCGCCATGGAAAAAGGGTGGATTGATATTTATATGACTACACACGAATACAAAGCATCAATGGCAAAAGACATGCTTGAGAACGAAGGCATAAAAGCAGTAATTCTTAATCAGCATGATTCGGCTTACCAAAATTTTGGCGAATTTTCTGTATTTGTTGCCGAAACTGACCAAGCAAAAGCAGTTGAACTACTAAAAAGACTAAAGCATTGAGCAATCTCTTAAAACGAAGTTTAACAGGTATAGCATTTGTCTCCATTATGCTCGCGGGAATAATTATTCACCCAATTGTTTTTGTTTCTGTTTTTGGTGTAATTCTATTTTTAACGCAATACGAATTTTACAAAATAACGAAACTGTCAGATTATTCACCTCAAAAAATAGTAGGGCTCGTGCTTGGATTACTATTTTTTATTAATTGTTTTCTCATTTCAAATAACATTATCCCCCCTTCCCTGATAATAATATTCATTCCTTTTTTGCTTTTTGTCTTTATTGCTGAATTGTTCAGCAAAGGTTCCTGCAGTTTAAAAAACAGTTCCATTACAATTGCCGGATTAATTTATGTGGCACTGCCATTTAGTTTATTAAACTTTATTGTTTTTAAGGAGACTTCGGGAGGTAGTAATTTTTATCCCTGGATTTTAGTGGGAATACTTTTTATTCTTTGGACCTACGACTCAATGGCTTACGTTACAGGTTCGCTTTTGGGAAAACATAAAATTTCATCTAAAGTTTCGCCCTTAAAATCGTGGGAAGGATTAATCGGGGGGACGGTTTTTGCTGTAATTGTAGGAATTTTATGTGCTGTGCTTTTTCAGGAGATAAACATGTTCAATTGGATTGTGATTTCGTTACTCGCCGTTATTTTTGGAACTATTGGCGACTTTTTCCAATCGAAATTAAAAAGGGAAATTGGTATAAAAGATTCAGGGAATATTTTGCCGGGGCACGGTGGTTTCCTCGACCGTTTCGACAGTTTACTGTTTGCAATCCCCATTATTTTTGTTTGGCTAAATTTAATCGATAAATTTTAACTGTATGACCATTCATAATGAAGGAAAAAAAATAATTCCCATAGCATTTTTCTTTTTGGCAGTTTTGGATGCTATTATTTATATTTCATTAAAACAATTTTTCATTTTCTATATTTTAATGGCGGCATCATTGGTTTTAGCCGGTTTGGTAGTTTATTTTTTTAGGATACCCGACCGCAAAATTATACCAAACGGAAACCATGTTTTAGCACCGGCAGATGGGAAAATTGTAGTTTTAAAAGAAGTTTTTGAAAAAGAATATTTTAAGGATATGCGAATTCAGGTATCCATTTTTATGTCGCCATTAAATGTACACCAGAACCGTGCGCCAATTGCTGGTGTGATAACTTATATGAACCATGTCAGGGGTGCTTTCTATCCAGCTTTTGTCGAAAAATCATCGGAGTTGAACGAGCGATGTTCTACCGTTTTTAAAATGAAAAATGGAACTGAAATTTTATCGCGCCAAATTGCCGGAACAGTAGCTCGCCGAATATGTACCTATAAAAATACGGGAGATTTAATTGAACAAGGTGCCGAATATGGATTTATCCGTTTTGGTTCGAGAGTTGACCTATTTTTACCGCTCGATGCAAAAGTGAAAGTAAAAATGGATAAAAAATCGCTTGGCGGACAAACTATAATTGCAACCTTATGATTCCTATTTTTAAGAAAATTATTGCTCAAATACCAAATTTTATAACTTCCCTCAACATAGTAATGGGCACGCTTGCTACATTTTTTGCTATTGACGGGCATTTAATCTGGGCAGGGGTTTTTATATGTATGGCTTCCATCTTCGACTTTCTTGATGGATTTACCGCAAGGCTTCTAAATGCTTATTCAGAAGTTGGCAAACAGTTAGATTCACTGGCAGATGTTGTATCTTTTGGAATTGCTCCGGGAGCTATTCTTTTTACACTGCTGGAGTTCTCTTTGTTTGGTAAAAACCAACTCATTTACGAAATCAGTGCCAATTGGTATCAATGGTTAATCCTGTTTTCCGCCTTTTTAATTCCCGTTTTTGGGGCAATCCGGCTGGCACGTTTTAATGTCGATACTTCCGACGAACCTTTTTTTCGCGGACTCCCCATTCCGGTAAATGGGCTATTTTGGGCATCGTTGGGTTTAATGCTTGAATTGCCAAAATATCAGGAGGTTTTACAAGTGCTGTATTCCACAAAAAATTTATTAATGATGGGTATCTTTTTTTCCGGGATGATGGTAATTCCTTTGCCCATGTTTTCTTTAAAACCAAAATCTTTTCGTTGGAATGAAAATTGGTACCGTTATATTTTCCTGATAATTGCTTTGCTGTTGATCGCCGTTTTTAACATCTACGGAATGGTGCTTACCATTTTTGCCTATATCATTTTAAACGTATTATTTTATCTTTTAAAAGTGAGGTTTTAGGCATTACTACGAAATAAGTTGGACAAAGCTGGCGATGTTATTTCGTGCGATAACAAGGCAAAAAACGCAGTCGTAGCCATAGCTACAGCGGGGCTTTTTAATGAAGTTAGCGTGCAAAAGAACGAGTTAAAACGGTTAGGTTATTTCATTACAATCCCTTAGTAGGACTTGGAAACATAAACAAAACCTTATTATTTTATGAAAATTAAAATTACCCACACCAACCGTCACAGAGCCAAATTTTTTACCTCCGTTACTTATGATATATTATCGTGAGTAAGTGCTTTTTCTCCAATTGTAAATTTTCTTTCTTTCATCTTTCTATAAAGGAATTCAATCAAGAGTGCAACTAAAAATGTTAAAATACTTGTGTAAAATGCACTTTTTTGTGTTTGCCACTGGTAAATTATCAATGCCACAAAAACACTGAGAAGGATCATTAGATTTACGGCTATAAGCAGCCTTTTCCCACCAAATTGTTTAGCCAATTTAAAATGGGAAATCAAAACAAATATATAAATAACGGTAAAAACAGTGCTTGTAATAGAAGCAATTGAACTCAAATCGAAAAACAGTGCAAACGCAAGGCCGAGGCCTGCTGTAATATATAAACCTTCCGTTGATCCAAACCATACTTTTCTTTCAAAAACTTCCGGCAACTCACCATCTTTTGCCAACGAATAGGCAATATTTGAACCACCAAAGATTGTAGCATTTAAAGCCGACGAAATGGAAAACAAAGCCCCGATAGAAATTAACAAAAATCCAAAATTGCCCAAAAACGGACGGGCAGCTTCGGCAAGGGCATTTTCCTGAGCTTTAATAATTTCGGGCAGCGGCAGGTTGCCGATGGTAACAAGAGAAATTAATACATAAACAATCATCACAAAAATGATACTGATGAATATTGCCAATGGAATGTTTCTTTTTGGATTTTTTATGTTTTCTGATGTATTTGTAATAAGACCAAAACCCATATACGACAGGAAAAAAATAACTGAGGCATTGAGCAATCCGCTGGTGTGGACCTGGTCGAAATCAGGCTTTATATTACTCCCTTTAATGGTTAAAAATCCTCCAAGAATAAAAACCAATAAAATGGTGAGCTTGGTAAGTACAATATAAAACTCAGCCTTTCCAACTGCTTTACTCCCAAAAAAATTCAGGGCAGTAAAAAAAGCAATAACTGCACCCTCAACGAGCCCAAGGGATAGAGATGTGGGTTCTATGTGAAATAGTGGAAGAAAATAACCTGCAAAACCTTTAACAAAAAGCGAAATGGATACCACATACGTGAGCCACATTAAAATACTCAGGGCTCCGGTAACTACATTGTCCCCAAAACCCTTTAAGATAAAAGCTATTGGCCCGGCATTCGAAATTATTTTAGAACCCAAAATGGCATAAGAATAAGCAACTACTAAGGCATAAACACCGGAAAGTAAAAATGCCTCCGGTAGATTTTGTCCTGCTATTTTAGCACCTAAACCAAAAATCGAGAAAATACTGGCACCTATCATTGTTCCTACTGCCATAGAAATTACTTCTACCAAGCTGAGCTTTTTGTTTGTTGTCATTTGAATATTATTTATAAAATTTTATGTTACCGCTGTTTTGTATTCTAATTCTTTGCTTTCCAGTTAGTATTGGAATAGTAGCCGGTTACGGGCTTTATCCCTGCAAATTACACGAAGGTTGAAGTGGGCTACAACCCCTTTAATTACTACTGAACCAGCTATTGTTTTTATATGCTTAGATGTTGGTAGCTGTTATTCATTAATCAAAAAGTAAATCAACAAAGTCTTTCTTTTTTTCATTTCATACAACTGAATATTCCTATGATTCAAACATGTCATTAATATCTATTGATTCAAATTCGATTCGATAAATTGTATCAATCCCTTCAAGTACTTTTTTGGTTTTTGTATTTATGTTTTAATCATAATAAAGTCTAATAGATAAAATTAATTTTTCTTTAAAAGGCAACAGGCTGAATACGGGCTTGGCAACAATGTCGGGATCAAAACTGAATTTAGCAATAAAACGTTGGATGCGCCGCAGTGATGAATTTGCCCTGGCAGTAGTATCAAAAGCTTTTGACAATTTATCGAAATTTACGGTATGTACCTTGCACAGGGCGATTATGAACATTGAAATGAACTTTGCCCTTGCCAAATTCAACAAGCCTTCAAAATGAATGTCTAAAATCGAAATTAAATCACTATTCCCGTTTGGGATATTGGTTTTATTTATTAGATAAAACAAGCAGTGTTATTCTTCTAATTTCCTGATATTAAATATATTACTCAAATTTATTGATGTCTTTTTTAACCGCTTTTAACTTTTTTTGTCACGTACTATATTAATTTTTCTAAGTATAACAAATTACCTTGTTTAATAATTCCATGCTTTTTTCTCACGCTTTACTAATTAAAGTTTTAGTATAATATTAAGTCCCTTAGCAACTTCAGAAGCCAATTCTTTATCCGCTTTGTAAAAATGCGACAACTGTCGTTGAACAATCTCCTCACGTTTTGGGCCTGCAATACCACTCATTGCACCTACAATATTGGACACTGTATTTTTACGTTCAAAATCAGTCATTACCTTGCGGAACAAGTCACCAGGTTGAGTATAAAAGTCGTTATCATTTTCGTTACGATCATAGGTATCGGCTATATCTGAATCCATTTTCATTGCCGGGTCTTTATAACTTTTATAAGCCTCGATGTTGTCGAAACTGTTTGGGAAATAATTTGGGCTATCGCTTCCATTTCCATCCACGCTCATCATACCGTCTCTTTGATGATGGTTTACAGAGCCAATTGGACGGTTAACAGGGATTTGCTCATAATTGGCACCCAATCTATACCGATGGGCATCTGGATATGCAAGAATCCTTCCTTGCAATAATTTATCAGGCGAAAGGCCAATTCCATCAATGGTATGCGCCGGTGCAAATGCCGATTGCTCAACGTCAGCATGATAATTGGCAGGAATTTCATTTAACTCCAGAATACCAACATCTATTAATGGGAAATCAGAATGGGACCATACTTTGGTAACATCAAACGGGTTCCATTTGAATTGTGCTGCCTGCTCTTCGGTCATTATCTGAATTTTCAACGCCCATTTCGGAAAGTCACCTTTTGCAATGGCTTCAACCAAATCGCGCTGAGAATAATCAGGATCTTTACCTTTTAATACATCCGCTTCAGCTCCTGTTAATGTTTTATTTCCTTGTTGGGTTTTAAAATGAAACTTTACCCAAACCCTTTCATTTTTATCATTGATCATTGAAAAAGTATGGCTGCCATAACCATTCATTTTCCTATATCCATCGGGAGTTCCCCTGTCGCTAAAAAGTATTATTACCTGATGTAAACTTTCAGGGTTCAAACTCCAATAATCCCACATCATCGTTGGGCTTTTCAGGTTTGTCTTTGGGTCTCTTTTTTGGGTATGAACAAAATCAGGGAATTTTTTTGGGTCTTTAATAAAAAAGACAGGAGTATTATTTCCAACTAAATCCCAATTACCCTCCTCTGTGTAAAATTTAACGGCGAATCCACGTGGGTCTCTTTCAGTATCAGCACTTCCCTTTTCGCCTCCAACAGTTGAAAATCGTACAAAAACACGACATTCATTTCCAACTTTGTAAAACACTTTTGCTTTGGTATATTTGGTGATGTCGGTTGTTACTTTTAATGTACCAAATGCACCGGTACCTTTTGCATGTACAACCCGTTCGGGAATTCGTTCACGGTTAAAATGTGCTAATTTCTCATGCAAATAGAAATCTTGAAGGAGGATTGGACCTCTCTGCCCGGCTGTCATACTATCTTCATTTTCGAAGTATGGACGGCCGGATGCTGTTGTTAACTTTTTATTTTTGCTCATTGTTCTAAATTTTAAGTGAATATCTATAAATTATTTTTCCAATTATTATATCTCAAATTTGCCTTTAATCTGAAGTACAATGTCTTCAATTTTAAACCCCGATAAGTTCTTTTTTTTGAAATAATCCTTTAGTACATTATCCAGTTCTTCGTCAAAATAGTCTTTTATCAAATCCGATTCTGAACAATACAAATGATGATGCCTTTCCATGATGCCATCATAGCGCATGATATCTTTATCAGTTTTTACTTTCCTGATTAACCGCTTGGCAACCAAAGTTCCTATAACTTTATAAACTGTACCCGTAGCAATGTTTGGGTGTATCCTTCTTATATATTCAATTATATTTTCTGCTGTAGGATGATTTTCAAGGCTGTTGATTGCTTCCAAAATTGCCATTCTCTGCGGGGTAACTTTTAAACCACTTTCCGTCAACTTATTCTTAATATCTTTTTTACTTATCATAATGCTAATAAAACTCTTTTAAGAATCATTCTCTTTAAATAATAAACAAACATACAACTTTTTTTTCAATGCATGCTACTCTTTTAGATTTATATTCAGGGCACTTATTTATGCATGGACGCTAACCCCTATTTTGTAGGGAAACAGCTTTGCAACTTTGCGTTCGAATCCATAAATCAATCGATTAATATTTTTTATAAATCAAAACTTTGACTCGCAATTCATTGTTTATGCCTTGGGAAAAGAATTCATTACAAGAAATTTTGAAACAGGAAAAAATTTAGATTACTGTTTCATGTCACGTATTAAAATCTAATTTATCTCACATTAGTATCCTCTTTTGAAAAACATAAAAAACACTGATTTCAAAAATAGGCTCAAAATAATTTATAGCAGGATAAAAAGTCACGGTGTTACTTGAAGAATACAGATAAATAATTTGGTATGAGTGTTGATTCAGCAGGAATGGAATGGGATGAGAAACATCAAAAATAAAAATCAGGGAAACAAGAAAAATCTTGTGCGAGTTAAAGAAAATTATAAATATTACCAACCAACCAACCAATAAAAAAAAATCTTAAAGTTGCTTACCTCCGTGGCTGGGCCAAGAAGTAACTGACTAACTTCAGGTTTCGCCAACTTTATTTCGGAAAAGAAGCCGAAAATAAAATTTGCTATATTTTCACCCTACCGTCCCGTTATCCCCGACATCTCTCCGGCTGATGGAAGAATATATGGAACCGCGCGGCGAGCTACGAGGAATTATTTGACTACAACTATTTCGTTTTAGCTTGCACAACAATTCCAGACAACCTATTCCACTCCCGGTAAAGCAAGAATCCCACAACGATTGCCGACATGGTATCAGCGATGGGATACGACAACCAAATCCCGTCAATTCCCCAAAAACCGGGCAATATTAAAAGTAGCGGAATCAAGCCAATTACTTGTCTGAAAAGCGTGGCAAACAGGGCCAATTTGGCCTTCCCTACCGCTTGAAAAAAATTCGACGCTACTACCTGAAACCCAATAATTGGCAAAGCAAGTAGCAATAAACGAAGTCCTCGAATTGCAATTCCATACAACGCTTTGTTATCGTTATTAAATAATTTAACAATAGCTCCAGGAATTGTCTGTACCAGAATAAATGCACCCACCGCAATTATGGTTGCTGCAACTAATGATATTCGTAAGGTATCCTTTATCCGCTTCACCGATTTTGCTCCATAATTAAACCCAATAATAGGTTGAGCTGCCATATTTAAGGCTACAATTGCCATAATAAACAGGGTAACCACAGAGTTGATAATTCCCATTGCACCCACCGCAAAGTCGCCACCATAAATTATAAGTTTTTTGTTCAGTAAGCCTTGAACAAAACTATTGGCAATTTGCATGGTAAATGGTGCCATTCCAATGGCCACAATTTGCACCAGTATTTTCCAATTAATTCGAATATTCTTCTTATGGAGTTTTATCACCGAACGTTTACTCCTAAAATGAGACAACACCCACACCATCAAAACAAACATGGAAATTATTGTGGCGTAAGCAGCCCCTTTAACTCCCAAGTCGAGCCAAAAAATAAATATTGGATCCAAAACCATATTGATAACCGAGCTTAATATCATTGAAACCATTGCAATTCGAGCGTTGCCTTCAGAGCGGATTACATTGTTCAGCGAGAACCCGATTACCATAAAAGCAACACCGCTGAGAACAATATCCAAATAATCGTTTGCATATTGAAAAGTTTCTTCAGTTGCGCCAAAAGAGCGAAGTATGGGCACTTTCAGGAGGTAGGTAACAATCATTATTACTACTGAAACGGCAATCATTAAAAAGAAACCTGTACCTAAGGTTTTTTCAGCTCCTTCCAAATCCTTTTTACCCAAATTAATAGATACATAAACACCTGTTCCAATACCAATTAACATTCCAAATGCCATCATAATCAACATCACCGGGAAAATAATCGATATTCCGGAAAGAGCCTCAGCACCAACTCCCTGCCCGATAAAAATACGGTCAACAATATTATAAAGAGCGTTCATAAAAACCCCGATAAACGCTGGAATAAAATATTTCAACATTAGTTTCCCGATTTTTGCCTCACTTAATTCGTCGATGTTTTTCATGAATTCGCAAATGTAAAAATTAATAAGGAACATTTGAACAGCCTCATTGTTTTTACCCCATTAAAATGTAGTTTTGCAAACAAAAATTTGCTTGAAATGACAACAGAAAAAATAGATATAAATATTCGGGAGAACCTATTCTCAACAAATACTGAAACCACGATTTATGCTATTAATAAAGTGAAAGAAAAAGGGAATAAACTTTATTTGCCCATCCTTTTCGATCTGCTTAATTCTGATCCTGAAAAAGAGGTTGAGGATGAAATTAAAAAGCTTTTGGCGACTATAAAAGACAAAGGTTCGGTTGGTAGTTTCATCCAGGCAGTTGAAGATAAAAAGTACCGGGCCATCCAAAAATCAATATTGGTGGCTTGTTGGCAAAACGGACTTGATTTTAGCGAATATTTACCCGTTTTTGTTGACAAGGTTATTACTGAAGATTGGGAAATTGCTTTTGAAGCTTTTACGATTATCGATAATTTGGAATTATTCCCGGACAAAGAAATCATCGATAAAACATCGAAAAAAATAAAGACTACTTTAAAAACGGCAAACGAACAAAAGTCCTATTTTCTTCATGAAATTCTCACTAAAATTAGTTAGCACCTCATTTTTAGTTTTACTTTCAAGAATTTAATTTGAATAAAAAAATCGTGCTAATTTACTAATTCCATGTCCTTAAAAACAGGACCCAATATCAATGAACCGCAGGTTAATTCTCTTTTTTGTTTTTATTTTTCCTAACCTCTTTGGCC
>JAKIST010000120.1 GCA_021648495.1 Draconibacterium sp. | reverse complement strand
TTTAAGTCTTCAACAAAGTTCATCTGATGTATCTTTAAAATTTGCGCAAAGATAAAAAATGCTGATAGTTATAACCTGCATTACTCATGAATTTTCGTTATGAGAAGTCAAAATGCAAAGCATAAAGGGAAGCGCAGAGTTGAGGCCCGCAGAAATAGCCTTAGGCATTGTTACGAAATAACATGGCCATTCTGGCTTGTTTCGTAATAATGCCTTAGCTATTTTGAGAAACGAAAGTCGAGCATTGTCTTTATTCAAGGTAGTTTGGCTTCGGAATAGAATGGTTTGTGAATAATGCAGGATAAAGGGTGTTCGGAAATAAAAAACAAATTCAACATGAACCCCAAGAATTGGTATTTTATAAAGAAGAATCCCTCCTTACTTTTCGTTTAAACAATTTTTTTATACCACGGTTCATTTTTGTTCGTGTTGTTATCGTCCCAAAAATCGAGAAAAGGGAAAATGGCAGGTACAAGGTTTCGAATGGGCTCGTACATCTGCGATTCCGATTTTGCTTCCTTGGAAAGAATATTTACATCCTCATCAATTTTGTCGAATACAACCAAAATAATACTTAAAATAAGTGCTGCGCGCAAAATACCAAAAACCAAACCTGCCAGTTTGTTTACAAAACCAAGCATCACCGTTTCAACCAATTTATTTACAACATTTCCAACAATATGCACCAAAATTACAATTACAACAAAGGTTATTATGAATGACGCGATGTTGAGATGATCCCATTTCCAATCAAAGTTTTTAACCAAAAACCCTGATGTGATATATGAAAATTCAACGGCTCCCCAGATACCCAAAACCAGTGCTGCCAACGAAGCCAGTTCAACTATTAAGCCTTTCCGAAACCCACCGATTGCCGAAAGGATAAGTAACACTCCAAGAACAATATCAATGTAATTCATAAGTTTTTATTAATTATTTTTAATGCAAGGCCTGAAACTCGTTCCTTAACATAAATTGTAGCCTGTTAATAATGCAAAAATAGGCATTCAAGTAAGCTAAAATAATAATAATGCTGAATATTATTACTTAATTTATTGCAACTTAGCACGAAAAATTTATTTATTGACGTAAACGAAAAATTTTCTTAGATATTTTAATTCAAATTATTAATAAATTTGACAAACTAAAATTAAAAATAAACAGATGCCTCTTCTTAATTCAGTAATAAAGTGGATAAATATTCGACGGAACTACCAAATTCAGTACTACCGCGATTATCCACTTGAAATTCAAAACGAAACCTTGTTAAGTTTGCTTCGCAATGCAGAAGATACGCTTTGGGGCACAGAACATAAATATGATAAAATCTCTTCAATAAAAGATTTTCAAAAAGCAGTTCCACTGCAAGGATACAACGATATTAAACCCTACGTTGACCGTTTGCGCCAAGGGGAGAAAGACTTGCTTTGGCCGGGCGAAGTAAAATGGTTTGCAAAATCGTCGGGAACTACCAACGATAAAAGCAAATTTATTCCGGTAACAAAAGAGTCGTTGGAAGATTGCCATTTGCGCGGCCCAAAAGATGTTTTTGCCCAGTATATTAAAAATCACCCCGAAACAAAAATCCTTAAAGGGAAAATGCTGACTTTGGGCGGAAGCCACCAGGTTAATAGCATGAGCAATAATTCGTATTACGGCGATTTATCGGCCATTATGATTGAAAATATTCCTTTTTGGACTGATTTTATTCGAACACCCACTACCGAAATTGCTTTAATTGAGGAGTTCGAAGAAAAAATTGAAAAAATTATTGATACCGCACTCGACCAAAATGTGACTTCGTTTGCAGGAGTCCCTTCATGGTATTTGGTGCTTTTCAAAAGAGTGTTAGAAAAAACAGGAAAACTAAATATTTTAGAGGTTTGGCCAAACATGGAAGTTTTTGCCCATGGCGGGGTTAACTTTGAACCGTACCGCGAACAATATCGAAAATTCATACCCTCAGAACAGATGCATTATATCGAAACTTATAATGCCTCGGAAGGATTTTTTGGGATTCAGGATAACGAAGACCGAAACGATATGCTGTTAATGTTGGATTATGGAATATATTACGAATTTATTCCCATGGCGGAATGGGGAGATGAAAACCAACGGGTTTTAACTTTGGAAGAAGTTGAATTAAACGAAAACTACGCCTTGGTAATTTCTACCAATGCAGGTTTGTGGCGATACATTATTGGCGACACCATTAAGTTTACAAATAAATACCCATTCAAAATAAAAGTTACCGGACGAACAAAACATTTTATTAATGCTTTTGGCGAAGAAGTGATAATTGACAATGCTGAACGGGCAATACAAATTGCATGTAACCACTCGGGCGCCATTGTAAATGAATACACTGCCGGCCCCATTTTTATGGACGACAAACAAAAGGGGGCTCACCAATGGATTATTGAATTCGAAATCCCCCCAAAAGATTTGGGCCATTTTGCTAAAATCCTCGATAATTCATTAAAAACCCTAAATTCCGATTACGAAGCGAAACGCCATAAAAACCTTGCGCTGGAAAAACCCCACATTATTTCGGCACCAAAAGGGACATTCTACAAATGGATGAAAAAAAGAGGAAAAGTTGGTGGGCAAAATAAAATCCCCCGATTAGCGAACAACCGAAAATATCTCGATGAACTTATGAACATGTTATAGATTAAAACTTAATTTTTTATACTTTAGATTTTCAAATTAAATTAAGATATGCATATTGCAGTAGCAGGAAATATTGGCGCTGGGAAAACTACATTAAGTGAATTGCTGGCCAAACATTATAAGTGGACCCCCCATTACGAAGATGTGGATCAAAATCCATATCTGAACGATTTTTACAACGACATGCAACGATGGTCGTTTAATCTTCAAATCTACTTTTTGAACTCCAGGTTTCAACAAATTATCGATATCAGGGAGTCGGGGAAAACAATTATACAGGATCGTACAATTTATGAAGATGCAGAGATTTTTGCACCCAACTTGCACAGCATGGGTTTAATGAGTTCCCGTGATTTTAATAACTACAAAAGATTGTTCGATTTAATGGTGAGCCTCATTCAGCCGCCTGATTTGTTAATTTACCTTCGTGCAACTGTCCCTACTTTGGTTAACCAAATTCAGAAACGGGGCCGTGACTACGAAAACTCGATTCGGCTCGACTATCTGAAACAACTTAACGACCGTTACGAAAGTTGGGCGAATAGCTACAAAATGGGGAAACTTTTAATTATTAATGTCGATGCCCTTGATTTTATCTCGAACCCCGAAGATTTGAGTTTTATTATCGACAAAATAGACGCTCAGATTCACGGGCTGTTTTAATAAGCAAATCTCAAAATTCAAACATTCAAAAGCACTGTTGTCCGATAAAATAACATCTCGTTTTTCATGGGAGTCCAATGGAGAACGTAATAAATTCAATTTATGCATAGCATTTATAAATTTTTTACCTGACACCTTTGATTCAAAATAAAATGGGGGTTTTCAAATATTTAGTTGTTGGGATTTATCAAAGATTTGATATTTTTGGCTGGGGGTTTAACTTCCAATAATTTCCTGAACCTCTTTCTGAATTTCTACCCACTGATCGTCTGGCAAATTGGCTCCAATAACTTCTACAACTTTTCCCGAAACTAATGCTGCAATTTTGCCGCAAACTTCCAAACTGAAATTTTGCGTTAAACCGTAAAAAAAGCCGCCAGCATAACTGTCTCCCGCCCCGGTTGTATCAAGTGCATTTGCTTTTATTGTGCTAACTTTTATAACTTCGTTATTGTGTTTAATAAAAGAGCCTTCCTTCCCTACCTTTACAATAGCCAATTCGCACATTTCTGCAATTTCATGCAAGGCTTCTTCCGGTTCTTTTCCTGTAAAACTTTTGGCTTCCTCTTCGTTGGCAAAAACAATGTCGATACTGTTTTTAATTAAATCTTTTAAAAATTCCAGGTTAGCCTCAACCACGTTAAAACTTGAGAGATCGATGGCGACTTTTAATCCCTTCGACTTTGCCATTTCAACCCCGGCTTTAATTAAATCGTGATTAAAAACCAAATAACCTTCCATGTACAAATAATCGTACCCGTCAAATAATTCCGGGTCAAAATCGGTGGGTATTAAATCGGCTGCTGCACCAAGGTACGTAGCCATTGTACGTTCCGAATCGGGACTCACCAACCCCATTACACGGCCGGTATCTTTATTGCTATATTTTAAGTGGGTACGAATTCCTTTTCGCTCGAAATCCTGCTTAAAAATCCGGCCCAATTTGTCGTCGCCAATTTTACCGAGATAACCGCCATTCCCACCTAAACTCGCCAACGAACGCATTGTGTTTGCTACCGAGCCCCCGGTTGACATTTCATTCTTTTCTGAATAAGTGGCATCATATATTTTTTTTGAAAGCCCGGTATCGACCAAAGTCATGCTCCCCCGTGGCAAACCAAATTTTTCAAGAACAGAATCGTCCTCCAAAACTGAAATAATATCAACTAAAGCATTTCCTACTCCTAAAACTGCGGGTATTTTGGCATTGTTGTTCATCTTAAAAAATTTAATTTTGGGCAAAACTAATACCTTTTTATTTCCAAACAACACCAAATAAAAAAGAAATATTTTTTAAAAGCAGGGAATTAAAAACTTAACTGCATTATTTGTGAATTTTCGTTATGAGAAGTCAAAATGCAAAGAATAAAGGGAAGCGCAGAGTTGAGGCTCGCAGGAATAGCCTTAGCTATTTTGAGGAACGAAAGTCGAGTATTGTCTTTATTCAAAGTAGTTTGGCTTCGGAATAGAATGATTTGTGAATTATTCAGGCTAAATTTGATTTTTATTTTTGCAAAAAATATTTGTACCCATAATTTCAAATTTATGAATCGTCGTAATTTTTTAAACTCAGCCTTACTCACAGGTTTAGCATCAACATTCAGTCCCGTAATTTCTGTTGTTAGGTTGAAAACAGGAAAAACTATCCGGGGTACCTTTTCAGTGGATAAAAACAAAGTATCAATTTATACCAAAGCTTCCGTGTCACCCACTCGCATTTTCCACATAACCGACACACATCTTTCTATTGATGATGAGCGAGGAGTTCAATATCAGCAATTTAGCAAACGAATGGCGGATGCTTACAAAAGCAATATCCACTTTCAAACGGGTAATAAAATTTCAACCAAAGAGAGTTTTGAACAAACCTTACAAATTGCAAAAAAACAAGGAATAGATTTTCTGGCACTTACCGGCGACATATTCAGTTTCCCTTCGGAAGCGGCTGTTGAATGGGTTTTACAAAAGTTGAACAATACCAAAATTCCGTTTGCTTACGTTGCCGGAAACCACGACTGGCATTACGAAGGAATGCCAGGAAGCTCGCAACAACTTCGCGAAACCTGGAGTGCTAAACACTTAAAACCGATGTATCAGGGCAACAATCCTCTTTTCGCTTCATACAATATTAACGGCATCCGTTTTGTTTGTATAGATAACTCAACTTACGAAATATTACCCGAACAACTCGATTTTTTTAAAATGCAGGTAAAGAGTAAGCTCCCTTTTATTTTACTCATGCACATTCCACTTTATATGCCTGGGCGTACCTTGGGGTACGGTTGTGCAAACCCAAATTGGGGAGCAAACACCGACAAAAACTTTGAAGTTGAACGGCGTGAAAAATGGCGTTCAGACGGACATACAAAAGTCACGATGAATTTCTACTACGAAGTTTTTAATGCTCCAAATCTTCTAACTATTCTTGCTGGTCACACGCATCGCCCTGCAATTGATGTAAAAAATGGAATTCCACAAATTGTTTCGGGACACAATGCAACTGGCTATTTTACTGATATCAATGTTCAAACAATGGATTAAAAAAAATTCTTTTCAGATGCCTGTTTTTTTCCAATCAACAAATCATCATTTACCTATTTTTACCCGCTGATTTTATAAACATCATTCAGTATTTCAATTGACGGGCAAACTGTGGCAGTCCAAATTAAATTCCTCTTTAAAAACTCTGCTGTTTCAAACATCGCTCCCACACAATTATATTGTGTGGTTTTTATTTGAAGGAACGGATTCCATCTTTATCTATTGGAAAGCAGGAGATGGAATCCTTTGGGTGGAGGATGGATTTAAGGATTCGATCTGAAAGAAAAAGATGGAATCCGTGCGGGATTTCAAGGGTTCACCCAAATTTTTTTTGGCATATTGAGATGATGACAGAGATGAAAGCCGGACTTTTCCCAAAGGTCCATAACAATGAGTTATAAACTTACAAACAACAAGATGCCATAAAAACGCACTCAGTCAATATCCTTATTCTTCCCTTTTAAATATCCGCCATAAAACGGATTGGGGCCTAAATCGACTTTTACCCTTTTCTTCTCAAATTTCAATGATCATGCTGGAGGCTATTTCATCAGTTTTACGCAGGAGATTAATGAAAATACAACAATCCGAAAACAATAATTTTAATCGGGGTCAGTAATTTGGAAGATAATTTTAAGGTATTTATACACCAATATTCAGTTGCAAGTATTTCGTATCGAATCATGTATAACGTAATTTACCATGATAAAGATTAATAATTTGACATTTGGTTTTAACATGTCTCATTATACTTTTCAATACAACAAAAATTGTTAACCGGATGAATCTGGCGGCATGAAGATAAAAATTTTTGATGGTAATTTTTTTAATTGATTAGAACATGAAAAATCTAATTGTATTAACATTTTGCTTTTTTATAATTTCTTCCGCTTGTGCGCAATGGTCAAATAAATTCTCAAAGAGATGGTCAAAAAAACATTTTTTATACGCATCGGGAGATGTAATGGTAGGGAATTATAAGGGAGGTGATTTGGGCATTAATTATATTTTCAATAATAAATACTCAATTAAATTTGGATTTTCAGCAAGCAATAAGCAAACTACTTTTCTTCCCTCAGATTATTTAAAATCCTCAGGAAATGAAGTCCCAGCTAATTCTAATTTTCCAAAAGAAGATTTAGAGAATTTTCATTTATTGGTTGGCAGGGTCATTGCTTTGAATTCAAAAAAAAATTTTAGGATCATAATTCGAGGAGGGCCGGGATTATCTATTACAAGAGTACCTATAAACTGGCAAAGGCGTAAGAATAACTTATTCAGATCGAATTATAATTTTGACATTCAACAAAAGAAAAAACTCAATTTAATCATTAATCCAAAGATTGAATTCCCTTTCGCTTCAATTATTGGTTTATCATTCGGGCCAATGTTTATTATTGATAAAGAGGAATCATTTTTTGGAGCTGGCATTGGCATTATGTATGGTATAATTGGAGCAAATTCATTGTAACAAGCTTTTTTTTCTAATCTAATCCATCCACGAAGAATAGAACCGAAAAAATCAACAAAGTTGTAT
Source organism: Draconibacterium sp. (assembly GCA_021648495.1). Taxonomy (GTDB): domain Bacteria; phylum Bacteroidota; class Bacteroidia; order Bacteroidales; family Prolixibacteraceae; genus Draconibacterium. The sequence continues at coordinate 4,136 of JAKIST010000120.1, read as the reverse complement.
CTTTCACCACACACTAATGCCAAGGCAAGCATCATGTTCCGGGTTCGTCATTCCCCGCAAAGCAATCCTCGGGAGAACTCGTTTCGGAATATTTCGCCACATGGAGAGATGCTGAAATAAATTCTTCCATAGGAATCGCTTCACGGAGCATGACGTTTTCGAAAATATACAATTGGCTTGACAATAGAAATTCACCGATCTAATAAACCCTACTCCTCCAACCTAATTTGCTGAAAAGAAATATTCAACGATCTTTCATAAAACCTCAACTGTTTCATTTCGGGAGTGGTTACAAGGCACAATGAAATTCCCTGTTTTCCTGCGCGGGCAGTTCTTCCGCTCCGGTGCGTGTAATATTCGTCTTTATCGGGCAACTGGTAATGCACAACAAACGAAAGTGCTTCAATATCGAGCCCCCTGGCAGCAAGGTCGGTAGCAACCAGCAAGCGCGAACTTTCATTTTTAAAAGCCCGCATTACTTTGTCACGTTCCTTTTGCATTAAATCGCCATGAATAGCTCCGACAGTCATATTTTTAGCCGCCAGTTGCAAAGCTAATTTTTTGGCCACCACTTTAGTCCTGCAAAAAATTACGCCCCTATTTGTACCTTCCCGTTTTAAAAACTGGATAAGCACATGGAGTTTATCTCTTTCTTCGCAAAGAAGGTACTGATGTTCAATATTTTTGTTCACAACATTTTTGGCACTCACTTCAATTCGTGTAGCATTGGGTGACATGTGTTGGTTTACAATCTGTTTTATGCCGTGTGGCATTGTTGCCGAAAAAAGCCATTTATTTTCGGCAGAGGATGTATAAGCAAGAATTTCATCCAACTCTGCTTTAAAACCCATGCTCAACATTTCGTCAGCTTCATCTAAAATAACCGTTTTCACATGACTCAAATCTACGGCTTCTCTTTTCACCAAATCGATGAGCCGGCCCGGTGTGGCAACAACAATATGAGTTGGCCTTTTTAATGCATTCAATTGCCTTTCGATTGGCGCACCACCGTAAACCGCTTCAGTAAATATTTTAGCTGAATATTTGGTAAACTTAAACAACTGTTTTGCTATTTGCTGCCCCAATTCTCGGGTAGGGCACAGAATTAAGCCCTGAACTTTATTTTGCCCGGCATCAACTTTATGAAGCAAAGGCAATCCATAAGCCGCCGTTTTTCCAGTCCCGGTTTGAGCCTGTCCAACGAGGTCGGTATTTGCATTTATTAATATTGGAATTACTTTATTTTGTATTTCGGTTGGTATAAATATGTTGAGGTCGTTCAACCCTTTTACATAATTTTTACTGATCCCCAGTTCTTCAAAATTCTTCAAAACAGTTATTTTTAAATTCGCCGCAAAAGTACATATTTAATTAGGAACCTCAGTTCATTTTAAAAATAGACATTAATTCGGTGAGTATTTTATTCAGTGGGTTCAGGAAATATGTTTTATTTTTCGCACAATACTCCCCCCGCAGCAGTTTTTGTAACTGTTGAAACTATCAGGTTATTTTAGGTTTTCATTTTTTTTCCTTTCTTGATTTTATCTTTTGTTATCCTGGATGTTAAGGAGCAGGAGCCCTCCGTGCTGGCTCATACCAGCCTTACCTGGTGCCGTTTTCTGACAAACTGGTCGTATTCTTCCTGGCCTATACTGACCTCTGTAAAATATGCAAGCAACCTTTTCCACAGGTTTGTTATCGTACTTTTACTGTGCTGGGAAAGTAACTGGGCGATTTCCGTGCTTTTTTCAACAAACTGGTTTATTATATGTGCCAACATCATGCAGTGCAATTTCTTCGTTGACACTTGGCAGGTTGCCATCTTTGAATGTTACTATGAATCCCCACCCATTGTCTTTGCATATCTTAAAAAATGTTTGGTTGGCATAAAGCCCATCGGCCAATATAACCAAGGGCAGCCGGGGGTACATCTTTTTTAGTTTTACCGCCAGCCGCTTAAAGGCTTTTAACTCACAATACTGCTTGTCGTATTCTTTGCCGTTTTCATTTTGTACCCATTCCGTAGCTATTGAAACCGACATATCATTCGATGTTACCAGCTTCGCTTCCAATACATTGTGGAAATAGGTGCTTACACCGTTTTTTGATGTTTTGCTGGTACACCCCCCACAATAATTCGACTTATAAGTGGACACGCCCGTTCCATCAATGGCAACAAAATACCGCTTGCCCATAAACCTGAACTTATGGAATACTTTCTTTTCGATAAGTTCCTTTATTAATACTGATTTTAACCTTTCAAGTTGCGGTCCTTCCAATAAACGGAACAAGTCTTCCATGGCATCCGTGCTTGGGAGCCTTAGCTTGAACGCCCTTTGGTAGTCCTTCCTGAAAACACTTTCCTTCCTGTCGTTGTCAAAAGCATTGCGGCTGCCTTCTTTGAAAACAAACAACATAACCCCGCCCATCACCAGCTCTGCCAACAGATAATCCTTGCGTTTGCGCAGATCGCCAGGTTGCATAATTTTATCGGCTAAACCAGGGAAACTGGAATGGATAATTTTTCCGGTTTGATACGCTACTTGTTTTCCTTTACTTTCGTTTAAAGCATATTTCCCCAATAAACATTTGCACGTTTCAAAAATATATATGTACCTTTATAATATTATAAACCAGGGTATTAAGAGAAATTCAACCCCGGCTTTTTAACATAAAAAAAATAAAATATGAGGAAATGGCTTAGGGCCTTGCCCCAACAGGCAAGGTATGGAGAATCCCCAAAAAAATATCCCGAAAAATATTTTTTCACATATCGCTTAAAATCCTGATTTTCAACAGTGAATATTTTTCACCGAATTAATGTGCAATTTCCCCTATTTGAATTGTTCAGGCTAAATACATGTTTTCCTTCAAACGAAGCTTTTTCAGCTGCTTTTGCAATATCTTCCTTTGCATTTGCCTTCGGATTGTATATTTCAACTTTTTGTGCATTTACAGAAATAATAGACAAAACTAACAAGAGTCCTAAAAATTAAACTTTTTATTTTTTAATCGGTCCAGGCCGAATTCATTTTATAAATATCTAATTTTTTAACTCCCAATTCCCCTCCGTTCGTAAACAAAACAACACCTTCTGCTCCCTCGTCCGGTGTAAAACAATTGGAAACAACTGATTGGCCATCGTTTGCATAAATTTCAATAGATGAACGATCCAATAAAATTTCAAGTTTTATTTTGTTGTCGATGGGCATTAATGGAACCGTTGATCCCAATACCGTCAAAACTCCACGTTTCACATTATACAAAATTTCGGTGCCAGGTTTCTTTTTGTCATGTCGCACCATAAAACCAAAATTATCCGATGTTTTAATATCAAACTCCGCAATTATATGTAAACAATCACCATCAACCCTTTTTAATATATTTTCATTTAACCCGGGAATTAAAATTTTATTTTCCCAATTATAATGTTTCCCATGTAATTTTTCGATTTCAGTAATTGGCTTACGTATTAATTTATAACCTGTAATTAACTTGGTTAAAGAGAGTTCGTTTGGAAAAGTCATTTGGCCATTAAAAGGCATATCAGGGAACTTTCCACCACGCATCCATGCAATCTGAATTGTTCTTCCGTCTTCTTTAGGGATATTGCTCCAGGTTTGTGTTGCATAATAATTTTTACCAAAATCGCTTTTCATTTTTCCCGATTCAGGAGTAAAACTTTCGCCATTAAAATCGCCAATTAAATAACTACCATCGCCATCAAAAAGAATCCACTTTTTCTCATTTGGCCGGTTTGAAACCTGCAGTTGGATTAAATCGGGACACTCATAAAATCCTGGAATATGGCTTTTCCACTCCCAATCAATTAAGTTTTCCGAAGTGTAAAACGATATCCCTTTTGATTTATCCTTATCCGTTGATTTACGATATAATACCATAATCCATTTCTGGGTTGGCGCATACCATATAACTTTTGGATCTCTTGCAGTATCCTTTTCATTAAACGGAATAATTGGATTCCCTTCAAACTTCTCCCAAGTAATTCCTTTGTCTGTGCTGTAAGCTATTCGTTGCCCACAATCTTTGCTTGTATAGAATGCTACCAGGGTCTTTTCTTCCCCAGTTTGTTTTCCCAACAAATTATTTTCGTCAACAATAGCTGAACCAGAAAA
>JAKIST010000119.1 GCA_021648495.1 Draconibacterium sp. | reverse complement strand
TGGCTATCACTATTTTGAACTTTTTAAATGGATTCCTAAATAAAAAATTTGAAATTAATGGAGAAATTAACAGCCCAAAACCTAGTAGCATTTATAAACCAACTTCCAAAGCAAAACAGCTTTCAGTACTTGAACCCGAGAAACAAAGGACTTATTCAAGTTGACTTAATTGATTTACCCGAAGGACCAATTCGAATTAAAAGATGCGACCCTTCAAAAGGAGAATCTTTTAAAAATAAAAAAGCCATTCCAATCTCTTCAAAAATGTTGTGGAGATTGGCAAATGCAATTAATGCTAATCAACCTCTTAATGTTGACAGAATTTTAGGTGCAAGTTATAATACAAGATCTGTATTAGAATCTCTGCTTGCACATACTCCCCAATTTTATTATTGCTATCCTGGGAGAATTGAAAGTACAAACACTAATAATTCAATTAAAAAAGGGCATAAACATTTAATGTGGTGTCCTGAAAATCCTCACAAAATTGGAGTTGTAAAAGAAATCAAAACTGATATAGTAATTTCAGAAGTACCCACGGTTGATGCATTTTATGATTCATTAGTTTTCCCTTCTGAAATGAACATTAATGATTTGGACATTGATATAAAACGTAGGCATTCTCAAATACAAGTAGCATTATATTCTATTGGGAAACAACTTGGTTTTCGAACCTGGATTGCACAAAATGACAAAGGAATTTTATACAAAAACAAAAAATTAGGCGAATCTGAAGGTGTAATTGTAAAAATAGATGATGAAGTTTTAATAAAGTCACACAAAGATGCTATTAAAGCAGCTCTATTAATCGACTGCATATGGTTCAAAAACGGGAGATTAATGCCAGCAGTCATGGAAATTGAACATACAACTGGAGTAACAAGTGGTTTAACCCGGATGAAAAATTTTTATGATCGATTCCCTCCCTTCCCAACTCGATATGTAATTGTTGCACCCGATGAAGACAGAAACAAAGTAGTTCAAGAAGCAAATAAACCACAATTCGCAGATATTAAAACTAAGTTTTTTCCTTACTCTGCCGTAGAGGAATTATATGCACTTTGTGAAAAACGAAAAATTAAAGGAGTAACGGAGGATTTTTTAGATTGCTACATGGAAACGATTGTAAATTGATTCATGTGAAATGAATTCGGAAGAAGAAAAATCTTTGTTTGAAGAAAGTTGTAATGACAATGAAAAGGCATTCGAAAAGCTTTTTCACAACTATTACGGGCATTTATGTTTGTTTGCTTCTCAAATTCTTCAAGATGATATTTCTGCTGAAGAGATTGTGCAGGATTTTTTTGTAAAACTCTGGGAAAAGAGAAAGCAACTTACCATTGAAACTTCGGTTAAAAACTATTTTTTACGTTCAATTAAAAATTTGTGTTTAAACTTTATTCAACATAATAAAATTAAACACCGCCATGCCCAATCGGTTCTTTTCGATGCCGAAAACCATCAACCGGACGAAGAGAGTTTTACTGAAATAGATTTGGCAGAAAAAATAGAAGAAGGAATCCAATCTTTACCACAAAAACGACAGGAGATTTTTAGGATGAGCCGCGAAGACGGATTAAAATACCGCGAAATCGCCGAAAAACTCAACATTTCATCAAAAACTGTTGAAACGCAAATGGGATTAGCACTCAAAACTTTACGAGATAAATTAAAGAAATACAATACCTTTTTTGCACTTTTTTGAAAAATAAATTAGCCTGATTAATTCTTAAGTTTTCGTTATGAAAAGACAAAATGCAAAGAGTAAAGGTGAGCGCAAATTTCTGACTCGCAGGAATAGCCTTAGCTATTTCGAGAATAGGAAATTGAGCATCGCCTTTAATCACAGTAGTTTGGCTTTGTAATAGAACAATTTAGGAATTATTCAGGTTAGGGGTAAACTTAATGTACATTGTCATATTAGAAACATGAGCGAAAAGATGAACATAGACGATTTTAGCTGGGAATTGGTTGCCAAATATTTGAACAACGAAACAAACCACAGTGAAAAATTGGAGGTAGAAACCTGGTTAAATCAGTCGGGTGAAAACCGGAACGAGATGGAAAAATACCGTAAAATGATGGATAAAGTGGATGGCTTTTATAAAGCAAAAAGCTTCGATTCAAACACAGCATGGAAAAATATACATTCAAAAATAAACCCAACGCAACTTAAAATTGTTCAGCGCAAAAAAGAAAGAAAGGAGTTATTTGCACAATTTTATAAATATGCTGCAATAGTTGTAGTTGCTATTTTATTAGGGGGATTTGGATATTACGTTGGATTTAGAAAACAGGTGTCGGCCCTTGAAATTGTTTCGGCAGAACAACAAGTTTTAAATGAATATGTTTTACCCGATGGTTCGATAGTTGCATTAAACAGCAACTCGAAATTGGAATTTCCAAGACAGTTTGCCGGCAATGTTAGGGAAGTTACAATAATTGGCGAAGCATTTTTTAATGTAAAACCAAATCCGGATAAACCATTTATAATCAACGCAGGCAATACACAAATAAAAGTTTTAGGTACCTCTTTTAACGTGTGTGCATTCCCCAAAACAGAAACCGTTGAAGTAATTGTTGCCACCGGGAAAGTTCAGCTTACCCGGAGAAATGAAGATTTACTTGTCAAAAACAGCGAAGTATTTCTTGTCCCGGGAGAAAAAGGAACACTATTTAACGAAAGTAATTTGCTCGAAAAATCGGTAAATACCGACCTTAATTTTCTATCCTGGAAAACAAACGACCTCATTTTCAATGAAACTCCGTTAAGTGAAGTAGTTCGATGTTTGGAAAAAACTTACCACATCGAAATTCAATTAACAGGGCCCAATTTGGAAAACCTGATGTTAACAGCCCATTTCAACAAAAAGCCAATTGGTTTTGTTTTAGATGTAGTACGGCTAACATTTAATTTAGAATTAACAGGTGAAAACGAACACTTTACCCTTGCAGGCCGTAACAAATAAAAAGTAATGCAATAAAGTCATGAACAGCCCAATAAAAAAACAATGAATTCAGAAACATTAATACGGGCTATTAAATTGAAAACAAATGAAAACAACAATTATTAAAATTTGGACAGCTTTCGTTTTTATTTCGATTGCTTTAATTTTGATTCCAAAAGTGCAATTTGCGCAAGAAACAAAAACACAGGCACTCGACCAAAACATAAGTATTTACGCGGAAGACGAACCACTTTCCGACGTAATTGAGAAAATTTGCAAATATCTTGATATCGATTATTCGTACAATGCAAAATTAATTGGCGATAAAAAGATTAGCCTGAATATTTCAAATAAACCCATAAAATATGTACTCGATAAGTTGATGAAAGATTTTTATCTCCTTTTTGAAATTGAGGATAATATTTTAGTTGTGCGCGACTACGTTCCATTGGAAAAAAGTATTGATTACGAACAAAATACACGTCAGTTTTTTGGCAATAATCGTGGATTTTTATTCGATAATCAACGTAAAAAAGAGATCACCATCAAATTTAAATCGGCAAGTAACTTAATTATTATCCCGGTTACAATCAACAATTCAGACACCTTAAACTTTATTTTGGATACCAGTGTCCGCTACCCGATTATTACAGAATTACCCTTTATTAATAAATTGAAATTAAATTACATGACACCCATTCAAATAAAAGGATTGGGAGAAGGTGTAGAATTAACCGCTTATCGTTCGGGAAACAATATCCTGAATATTAAGGGATTAACTGCTCGAAACCAGGAAGTGCAGATGATTATCGATGAAAACTTTCAAATTTCACACATACTTGGAATTCCGGTACATGGATTAATCGGGTTCAATTTATTTAAAGATTATGTGGTAGAAATTGATTACCAGAATGAAAAACTGATCCTTAATAAACCGGAATATTACAAATACCGCGACCGTAAAAAAGATATTATCCTTCCCTTGTATTTCGATGGAAACAAGCCATTTGTACGTACCAGCATTGTTACCGATGAAATGAAAGAAGTACCTGTAAAATTATTGGTCGATACCGGTGCCAGCGATGCACTTTGGCTTTCAGAAAGTTCAGACGAAAGAATAAATTTACCACAAAACCATATTGAAACATTTCTTGGGAGGGGACTTAGCGGCGATCTGTTTGGTATAAAAGGAAGAATTGATGGCATTTGGGTTGGCCCACTTATTTTGCCAAAACCGATTGTAGCTTTTCCGAACTCCGAAATTATAAACCAGCTAATTTCCAGTAACGACAGGAACGGAACTCTTGGGGCCGAAATCCTTCGTCGGTTTTTTGTTACAGTTGACTACAGAAACAGCCGTTTAACGCTTCGGCCTACGCATAAAATTAATGAAGATTTTAATTACAACATGAGCGGGATGGAAGTTATAAACCCAATGCCGGGCATGCCCGTTTTTACAATTGCCAATATTCGTGAAAATTCTCCCGCTTATTTTGCCGGGTTAAAAGAAAACGACCAAATTTTATCGATGAACAGCAGCCGTAACTCATCGTTAAAATTAAACGACATTAACCTGCTATTACAAAGTAAAGAAAACAGGAACATAAAAGTAAAAATATTGCGTAATAGCGAAGAGTTTAAAACTTCTTTCCGGTTAAAAAAGATATTTTAATGCTTAAAACCCAATCGCTCATACTACTTTCCATCCTGTTGTTGGCACTACATTCCACGGCTCAACAACCGGATGGTTCTGTTTTAGGGCGACGGGTTTCAATAAATCAAAAGAACCAAGCCCTAAACTATATTTTAGATCAATTAAGTTGGCAGGCAGGCGTATATTTTTCTTACGATGCGTCTTTTGTTGAATCCGAAAAAAAACATTCTATTGAAGCTTCCGATAAATCACTCTTTACGGTTTTAAATCAATTATTCGATTCAGATAGTTTCAATTTTACCGAACTTGAAAATCAAATAATAATTTCAAAAAAAACAGAGCAGGAACATATAAAATCAATTGAAAACGATACAATTCCCGTAAAATATTTTTTTCTTACCGGAAAATTGATAGAAAGTAAAAAGGAAAATCCTGTTCCATACGCATCGGTTTCGGTATTGAATCAACCGATTGGCACAATTTCCAATATTGATGGCGATTTCCTTCTGAAAATCCATCCCAATAATATATTAGATACAATTGTAATATCGTGTATGGGGTACGCACAAATTCTTGTACCGGCATATAAAATATTAGATGAGGACATTTTTATGCTTAACCCTATTTCCATTCGTATTCGGGAAGTACGTGTTACGGCAACCAATCCAAATGAGCTTTTAAAAAATATCAGAAATAACCTGGAAAAAAATTACAGCAACAAAACCAAATTAATGACCGCTTTTTACCGCGAAACAGTTAAACAAAACGACAATTATATAAATGTTTCCGAAGCCATTGTTGAGGTTTTAAAAGCACCTTACAACAACACTTTACTAAACGATGTGATTCGGCTTGTAAAAGGACGAAAAAGCCCGGATGTTCAGCCTTTTCAATGGATAAATTTTAAATTACAGGGCGGCCCATTTACAATTACAAAATTAGATGTAGTTAAAACCATGGAACATTTTCTCGATAAAGATTACGAAGATCTTTATAAATACAACATCAGCAAAGTAATTTGGTACAACAACAACCCGGTTTATGTACTGGAGTTTGAGCCCATCTCAAAAATGGCGTTCCCTGCTTTTGAAGGCGAAATATATGTTCACCGTGAAACTTTTGCAATTGTACATGCCCGGTTTAAATTAAATAAAAGCAGCTTACGGGAGGCCGAAACTACAATGATTAAAAAGAAACCGCGCGGAGTTAAAGCAAAACCTACGCATGTTGAGTACACAACCAACTATCAGCAGTTTCAAGGGAAATGGTATTTAGCTACGGCACAAGCATCGGTAAAAATTAAAATAAAAAGCAAACGCGATAAATTAAACTCAAAATTTCACAGCGTCTCCGATTTACTAATAACAAACATTCAACCTACTGATTTAAAAAAGTTTACTCGAAACGAATCGATTTCCCGTTCCGATATTTTTGTGGAAATAATTACAAATTACGATGAACAATATTGGGAAAATTATAACATTATTAAACCCGACGAGGATTTAAAAAATGCTTTCAAAAAATCAACCGAAAACAAATAATTCATTCATTTCTATATCGTCAATGAAAATTTTGTTATTACTATTCCAGGTTTTTACTTAATTTTGAACCATTATTAAATTATTATGGAACAATATAGTACCCGACAAAATAAAATCTCACGGCTCGTTCACCGCGAAATAGCCGACATTTTATTAAAACTGAATAAAGCGAAATTTACCGGAAAAATAATAAGCGTTTCAGTAGTACGCGTTACCAAAGATTTAGGAATTGCCAGGATTTACCTAAGCATTTTCCCTTCTGAATTTTCAAAAGAAATAGTATCTGAATTAAAGTTGATTACCAAACAAATAAGGGGCGATTTGGGAAGAAAAGTAGGAAAAAGTCTTCGGGTAATTCCCAATTTAGAATTCTACATCGACGACAGTCTAGACTATATCGACAAAATTGATAAATTACTTCATACATAATTTGTCCCAATATGTAGCTAAATTATTTTAATTTTTAAAACTGTCTTTTTTAGTAGATTGGTCAAGAGTTTTTAATACTTGTTTCTATATTGCTGTATATCAAAGTATTGCAAATTATGAAAAATCAAAAGTCTAAAAAATATCAATACTGATTATCAGACAGTTACTTTTTTTTTACATCTAAAATAAGTATTTTTTGTAGTTTTCTGAAAAATATCTCATATTGCTATGAAATTCAAGCTATTAACTTATAACTACTGAACCAAAACCGGAAATTGACCTTTAGGTCGTTATCTATTTATACTACTTGCAGGTTACGTAATATCACTTTTGTGGATTTTATGAAATCCAGTCCCAAACAACATATCAGAACAGGAAAGCCCATGTTACTAAAAGAATACAGCCAGCAGGAAAGCATCAGCAAGGCTGCATAAACCTTAAACTTTCTGAAATAAGTTTGAACTTACTAAAATAATTACGCATTCCATTTCACTATAATATGAATGTACATTTTTATTCAATGTGATGCCTGTTTATTGAAGTTAAAAAGGTTATTTTTGACAAGAATAAGTTTGTCAGTTATCAAAAAAAAAAATACAACTTATATGGAAAATTTTACCAATTCGGTTTTGCTGCCCAATGATTTACCTCCTGTCGAAACGGAGAAATTTAACCGGCTCGACAAAAAATATCTGAAAATCTCATTCTTTCGAATATTATTTTTTGCCATAGTTATTGCCGGGGCTTTTACCGCGTTTCTTATTCTTGCCGAAGAAAAACCTTCAACCTTAATTTTGATAATTATAATTTCAATACTTGCTTTAATTATTGCCTATTCAATTTTAATAACCGTTTTAGGATTCCCAAAAAAAGGGTACTTGTTGCGCGAAAAAGACTTGTCGTACCAAAAAGGGTTAATTACTTACAAACTCACTTCAGTTCCGTTTAACCGTATTCAACATGTAGAAATAAACCAGGGCATTTTAGCTAAATTTCTTAAACTGTCGTCGGTAAAAATATATACTGCCGGGGGAAATGCCAGCGACCTTTCTATTCCAGGGTTACCTGTCGAGGATGCTCAAAAACTCAAGGCTTTTCTATCGGAAAAAATTAGTGAACATGAATAAAATTGATTTAACGAAACCTACACGGCAATCGGTTAAAGGCTTGGTTTTTATTTTTGTTCAGTCCATCCGGCAAGCGCTTCGGATGTTTTGGGCTTTCATCGCGATACTCGTAATTCAACGAAATATTTTTGACAACAAATTCATAATTGGAATCGTTTTATTGGTAGTGCTGGTTTTACTTATAACACACTCTGTTTTTTATTATCTGAACTTCTTTTTTTATGTAAAAGATGGGAATTTTATCTTAAAAAAAGGATATCTCCGTAAAAAGATAATGACCATTCCGCTCGATCGTATCCAGAGTGTAAACACCAAACAAAACCTCGTTCAACAACTGTTAAATGTTGTAACACTTGAAATCGATACCGCCGGGACAGTGGGCAAAGAATTGAAAATCCACGCACTCGAGAAATTATTTGCTACCGAATTGCAGGATCAGATCCGTTCAGGGAAAAAGAAAAAAATGGTTGCGGAACCGGCCGGCAAACATGGATTAATTGAAGTTCCCGAAGAAATTATTTTGAAATTAACACCCCTTGATTTGTTGAAAATTGGTATCAGCCAAAATCATTTGCGGACTGGCTTGATAATCGTTGCCTTTGGGTTTCAGATTTTTCAGCAAATACAAGACATGTTCAAAGAAAAGGCTGATGAATATTCAAACGAGTTTGTCGGTTTTATATCGAACTCGAACTGGGCATTAATTACTTTTTTGATTGCATTTTTCTTGATTATTTCAATTCTGTTTTCGCTCTTCCGCACCACGTTCAAATATTTCGATTTTAAATTGCTGAAAAAAGAGGGAACTTATCGGGTTGAATCGGGATTGATAAATAAAAGGAATGTTGTAATCCCGCACAATAAAGTACAGGAATTAAATTGGGAAACCGGCCCAATAAAAAAGCAGTTCGGCATTTACAATATTGTTTTCAAACAGGCGGTGAGCGGACAAAACAGACGGCAACAATTGGTTGATGCACCGGGCTGTTTATCTAAACATCTGGAACTGCTAAAAACCGATTTGTTTGGAGAAGACCAACTTTCATCAACACCAAAAATCTATTCCAACAGTTATTACTTCAGGCGGTTATGGATTTTATACGGCTGGTTGCCGATGATTTTAGCTGCCCCATTTTTTTATTCTGAATGGCTTTTCTATGGAGGTGCGTTTTTCTGGATTATAGCTTCGGCAGTTTACAGCTATTTAATCCTGAAAAAACATTATTTCAGGATGGACAACGACCAAATCAGAATTTCAAGCGGCGCTATTTCACACGAGTGGAAACAGATGGAACTGTATAAAATACAGTCGGTAGAGTTCCGGCAAACCATTTTTCAGAAACAACGATCGCTGGCAAGTTTGCATTTAATGAATGCTTCGGGGTCAATGACCATTCCGTATATCAACGAATCAATGGCAAAAGAAATTTATAATTACCTGCTTTACCACACTGAGATTGCGGAAAAAGAGTGGATGTAGAAAATTTCTGGCATCACACTCAATTTTTTATCTTGCATTGTCTATAATTGTTTTATTCAAATAACTTGCATTGTGCATAATTAATATTTATCGTATATTTGCATTGTCTATAATTGTTTTAATTTATAAAAATGAATTCATTACGAGATATATCCGATAAAAAAATAAAAGAAACCCCGCTTGAGTTCATCCGGTTTTTAATGGATTTTATTGATTGGGAGAACCGGTTAATTGGTATTAGTGGCGCGCTGGGCGCGGGTAAAACAACGTTGATTTTACAACGTCTGAAAAAGACATTCGTATTTTCGGAAGAAGCCATTTATGTTGAACTGGATCACTTTTATTTTGCAGAAAATTCGCTATACAATTTTGCTGAGCAGTTTGAAAAAGAGGGAGGTAAACTCCTTTTGTTAGATGAAGTTCACAAGTATAAAAACTGGTCGCACGACCTCAAACTTATTCATGATAATTTTTCATCGTTAAAAATAATTTTCACAAGTTCGTCGGCACTTGAATTATATAAAGGAACACACGATCTTAGCCGCCGACTTGTTCTTTATCATCTTCCCGGACTTTCGCTGCGCGAGTTTGCGAATTTTAAGTACAACTTCAAACTGCCTTCATTTCAATTAGAAAAAATCCTGTTACATTCAAGAGAAATTATCCCAACGCTCCAAAATGATTTTAAACCCATTAAAGTTTATAAAGAATACACTCAAAATGGATATTATCCTTTTTTTAAGGAGAATGAAAATTTATATCACGAAAAGCTATTGAACGTTTTAAACGTGGTGTTGGAAAACGACCTTCCAATCATTTTTAATATCGATTTTAATTCAGTTTTAAAACTCAAAAAACTTGTTTCGATAATCGCCAGGTTGGTTCCTTACAAACCAAATATTAAAAAGTTGGCCGAACAAATTGGAGTTACCCGCGAAACGCTGCTCCGACATCTATTTTATTTAGAAAAAGCACAAATTGTTAAATGGATTGGAAAAGATGCGCGAGGAATAAATTTCTTAAATAAACCCGAAAAATTGTACTTGCAAAATACCAATCTTATTTATGCCCTGGCACAAGAACATATCAATGTTGGAAACGAAAGAGAGACCTTTTTCCTGAGTCAATTGGCTGTTAACCACAAAGTAACATATCCGGGGAAAGGAGATTTTTTTATCGATGAAAAATTCACTTTTGAAGTTGGGGACCAAAACAAAACACAAAAACAGATTGCTGGATTAGATAATGCTTTTATTGTAAAAGACAACATTGAAATAGGCTCGGGAAATTCAATCCCGCTTTGGTTGTTTGGACTTTTATATTAATTCAATATTATGGATAGCATCCAATCTCCCTTCGGTTCAATAGATACTATCCTGCCTCCCCCCTTTCTCGATTTTAGCTATATTTAAGGTTGCCAAGACAAATAATGTTTTACGAAAATTCATATTTTGATACTATTCTCACTTATTTCAAAAAAAAGAATGATTAAGTTTTTACTTGTATAAAATGGATAAGCAGTTATTTAAATTACCACTATGCCAGCAATATATCAGCAGATATTTTCAATCCTTTATGTATCGATTTTACCATTTTAAGCGTCAATTTCCTTTTCCTGTTGAGAACCTCACTTACCCTGCTTTGGCTTCCTAAATATTTCGCCATGTCAGTTTTCGTTATTCCCATCTGCTCCATTCTGAATTTAATTGCATCAATTGGGTCAGGTGGTGCAATTGGATAATGCTTCATTTCATATGCTTCAACCAAAATAATTAGCAATTCAAATTCATCTCCTTCAATTGTATCTTTTTTTGAACCCCATAATTCCTCAATTCGTTTAATTGATTCAGAATAATCACGTTCTGTTTTAATTGGTTTTATATTCATAATTAAATAGTTTTTGCATCAATTTTATCATACTGTTTGTGTGTTCCTACAAAGCGAATAAAAATTACCTGAAAATCATAATCAATAGATACTACAAGTCGGTAATTATTGCCTTTAATGTTAAAAACAATTCTCCTTTCACCAACAATACTCGCATATATATATTGTTGTTTCAATTCATTTTGATTCTTCCAAACAGCATTTTTTGCATCATAGTACCACGAACGTAACGATGTTTCGGAATCTGCAAATTCAGGTTTCTCCCAAAACTCCCTTAATGTTCGGGATGCAATTATTCTCATGATGTAAAAATACGAAATTATTTACATTTACCAATTTGGGATATTTTTATTTAACCTTAAATCCGCAAGTAAATAATTAAAGTACAAAAATATGGTATTTCATTAAATTTTATTCTTTTTTGTAGGGATAGTTCCAATAAAAAGATAAAAATACATCTTCATATTCTTACGTATTCAATTTTATCTTAGTCGGATAAAATTCT
>JAKIST010000118.1 GCA_021648495.1 Draconibacterium sp. | reverse complement strand
ACAGCGATAAAACATTAGCCCAACTCTACGACCCCGATAAAATGCCTAACGGTTTGCGCGAAGCCCACCGCCAAAATGATGAGATTATAGAAAAATGCTACCGTAGCACACCTTTTAAAAGTGATGAAGAACGGTTGGAGTATTTGTTTAAATTGTATGAGAAGATGATAGCAGAAGAGAAAGAGAGGGGTGGTTTGTTTGAGAAAAAGAAGAGAAAATAATAGTTAATTGTTAATGATAAATTGTTAATGATAAATGGTTAGTGGTAAATTGATAGAAATAAAAGTAATGGACGAAATATTACAACAGTTATTAAACTCAAACACCGAAACCGAAGTTTTGGAATTTAAGAAAGCCGAGCACCAGTTTGACAAAAACAAACTGGGTAAATATTTTTCTGCACTTAGCAACGAAGCTAATCTCAAGGGGAAAAATAGGGCTTGGATATTATTTGGTGTATTGAATGATAAAAGTATTGTCGGTACAAATATTACCGATAAACAACTAAACGAATATAAAACGGAAATAAGCAATCATACATCGCCAACCTTAAATTTTATGAATACACACAGGGTTATCACCACAAACGGAAATGTTTTAATGTTAGAAATTCCGGCCGCACCAAAAGGGATGCCTGTTTCGTGGAAAGGACATTATTACGGTAGAGATGGAGAAAGTTTGGGTGCATTAAATCAAGAGGAATACGAACGTATTAAAAGACAAAACATAGTTGACGACTGGAGTTCAAAAATTGTCAATGAGGCAGTCATCACCGATTTATCACCCGAAGCAATTGCCAAAGCTCGTAAACAATATACCGAGAAAAATCCAAAATTAAAAGATACAATTGCAAGCTGGAACGATACTATTTTTTTAAATAAGGCAAAAGTCTGTATCAAGGGTAAAATTACCCGTACGGCAATTTTACTTCTTGGCAAACCCGAGTCGGAGCATTATATAAATCCTGCGCAGGCAAAAATTAGCTGGATACTGAAAGACCGTGATAACATTGAAAAAGATTATGCTCATTTTACCTGTCAGCTTTTGATGGAAGTAGAAAATGTATTTGCTAAAATCAGAAATTTAAGATACCGTTACCTGCAAGCGGGCACTCTGTTTCCGGATGAAGTTGACCAGTTTGACCCCTTTATTATTCGCGAAGCAATTAATAATTGCATTGCACATCAGGATTACACTTTGGGAGGCAAGATAAATGTTGTAGAAAGAGAAGATGGTATTTTAACTTTTATCAATTCAGGAAATTTTATTCCGGAATCTGTTGAAAAAGTAGTTGAAGCCGATGCTCCCGAAACCGAATACCGCAACCCGTTTTTAGCAAATGCTATGGTTAATCTAAATATGATTGACACAATTGGCAGTGGCATTAAAAAGATGTTTGTCATTCAAAAAAATAAGTATTTCCCTTTACCGGATTATGATTTCGCAAATAATAAAGTTAAAGTGCAAATTATTGGTAAGGTAGTAGATGAAAATTATGCCAGGAAATTAGCTCAAATTGATGATTTGTCCCTTCAGGATATTATTATGTTGGATAAAGTGGCAAAAAACAAGCTTTTAACTAAGAGTGAAATTAAAGAATTGAGGAAGAAAAAATTGATAGAAGGCAGAAAACCTAATTTCTATATATCGTCATCGGTAGCGAAAGCAACAGGGGAAATGGAAAATTATATCAGAATGCGAGGTCTTAAAGATGATTATTATAAGGAGTTGATTTTACAGTTTATTGAAAAGAATAAGAGTGCAAATAAACAAGAAATTGAAAAATTAATAATTGATTTGTTACCTGATATTTTAGATGATAAGAAGAAAAAGAATAAAGTGCGTAATATTATTTATGCCATGTCGAAAAAAGATAATAGTATTATAAACATAGGAAGCCGAAGACATCCTAAATGGATAAAAGTATAACTAAAATTAATGCATCTTTAGTAATACTTTAGTAATACTTTTAGTAAATAGATACATGAATAGAATTTCAAATCATAGATAATCAGTTATATAGACGTGGTTATGCTTATTACTAAAAAGATAAATTTGATAAACTTTAGACATTTTTAGATAAACTTTTAGACATTAAAGAGAAAATAATATGCAAAATATAGTAAGCGTACAATACAAACAAACAGGTGAAAGCAAAAGTACCAATACCTACGGAATGCGTGAAATGCAGGAGCGTGCTTTTGAATATAGAGATGCTCAATATTTATTGATAAAGTCTCCGCCTGCTTCGGGAAAATCTCGTGCCTTAATGTTTATTGGGTTAGATAAATTGGTAAATCAAGGCATTAAAAAAGTAATTGTTGCTGTTCCGGAACGTGCCATTGGTAGTTCGTTTGCTAAAACCAATCTGAAAGAGTTTGGTTTTTTTGCCAATTGGAAACCCAACGACAAATACAATCTTTGTACTCCAGGCAGCGATGGCAGTAAAAGTAAAGTTCAGGCATTCCATATTTTTATGGATAGCGATGAGCAACTTTTAATTTGTACACACGCAACATTGCGTTTTGCTTGCGAAGAGTTAGACGAAAAAAAGTTTAATAATACACTTTTGGCAATAGATGAGTTTCATCACGTTTCGGCTGATTTTAATAGCCGCCTCGGCGAACTACTCCGTGATATTATGCGAAAGTCAACTGCACATATTGTTGCAATGACTGGTTCGTTTTTCAGAGGCGACAGTGTGCCAATTTTACTGCCCGAAGATGAAGAAAAATTCACCAAAGTAACTTACAATTATTACGAGCAGTTAAATGGTTATGATTACCTAAAATCTTTAGGAATTGGTTATCATTTCTATCAAGGAAAATACACCAATGCCATAATGGAAATTTTGGACACAGATAAGAAAACCATTTTACATATTCCAAATGTTAATTCGGGCGAATCTACCAAAGACAAGCACAATGAAGTTGACTTTATTTTAGATGCCATTGGTGATGTTATCAAGCAAGATTCTGACACAGGAATTATTCACATAAAGCGTAAGTCTGATGGCAAAATGCTTAAAGTAGCAGACTTGGTAGAAGACAATCCAAGAGAGCGTGATAAAATAATAAACTACCTAAGAAAAATGGATTCATTGGATGATATGGATTTAATCATTGCTTTGGGAATGGCAAAGGAAGGTTTTGACTGGCCTTATTGCGAACACGCTTTAACGGTAGGTTACAGAGGTTCGTTAACCGAGATTATTCAAATTATTGGTAGAGCAACAAGAGATAGCAGCAATAAAACCCACGCACAGTTTACCAATTTAATTGCACAACCAGATGCGGCAGATGCCTTGGTAAAACTTTCGGTAAACAATATGCTAAAAGCAATTACAGCATCTTTGCTAATGGAACAGGTACTTGCTCCAAATTGGAAATTTAAAACCAAAGTAAATGACGATGACAAAGCAAAACCGGGCGAAATAAAAATAAGAGGTTTAAAAGAGCCAAGTTCAAAACGAGTAAAAGATATAATAGAATTGGATTTAAACGACTTGAAAGCAACCATTTTGCAAGATGACAAAATGCTGAAAGCAATGCCAGGAAATGTTGACCCCGAAGTCATAAACAAAGTTTTGATTCCTAAAATCATCAAAATAAAATATCCCGATTTATCAGATAAAGAAGTTGAAGAAGTTCGCCAACACGTAGTAGTTGATTCGGTAATTAAAAACGGGGAAATTAAAGAAGTTGGCGACAAACGATTTATAAGAATGGCAGGTTCATTTGTTGATATTGACGATATTCATATTGATTTAATAGATAGAATTAATCCTTTTCAGAAAGCCTTTGAAATACTGTCAAAATCGGTAACAACAAAAGTTTTGAAAATTATTCAAGACCACATTGAAGCTACAAGAATAAAAATGGATTTTGAGGAAGCAAAAATACTTTGGCCTAAAATTCAGGAATTTATAAAAATGTACAACAAAGAGCCAAACTTAAAATCGAACGATCCTTTGGAAAAACGAATGGCTGAATGTATTATTTATCTAAAAGAAGAGAAACGAAAAAAAGCAGAAGCAAATGGATAAGGATAAAATATTGGACAATATTTTCAATAATGACCCTTTGGGCTTACTTAATTTTAAGCCTAAGAATAGCAATGTCCGAACCGCAGATGAACGCTTATTGTCTTCTTTTCAAGAAATAAATGACTTTGTAGATAGTAACGGTAAAGAACCAACAGCAAATGCAAGTAATATTTCAGAATTTCAATTGTACTCCCGGCTTAAAAACCTGAAAGAAGATGAAACAAAAATCGGCTTGTTAAAAGAACACGATATTCATAATTTATTGCCAGTTATAAAGACAAACCAAGTAAACGAACCACAAGCAGAATACCTGTCTGCCGACCAGGCAGGTAATAAACCCAAAGAAATAAATTCTATTGACGATTTATTAAGTGATGATTCTTTAGATATTTTAGGCGGTGATTCAGAAGGGCTTTTCGATTTTAAACATACGCCAAAAGATTACGAAAGGGCTCAAGCCGATTTTGTAGCACGCAGAAAACCTTGTAAAGATTTTGATAAGTATGAAAATCTTTTCAAAGAGGTTCAAAAAGACTTAGCAAGTGGTAAACGTAAGCTCATTGAATTTAAAGAAACATTGCTTAAAGCTGGTAATTTCTATGTTAATAATGGGATTTTACTTTATCTCGAATCAATTGAATACGAAACCAGAAAATGGAGTCGTGGCGAGAAAGAAAAAAATAGAATTAGAAAATTTGACGATGGTAGAACAAGAACAATTTTTGAGAATGGCACAGAATCTAATATGTATTTTAGGTCGCTTGCCAAAGCTTTAATAATGCATGGTAGAGCTGTTACTCAAAATATAAGTAAGGTAAATGAAGATTTTATCGAGAAGTTTAGCAACATCACAAATGAAGATGAAGAGGCTGGATATATCTATGTTTTGAAATCAAAAAGCAAAGACGAACGAATTACATCAATACAAAATCTTTTCAAAATCGGTTATTCAAAAACAGACGTTGAAGAAAGAATAAAAAATGCAGAAAAAGAGCCGACTTATTTAATGGCAGCTGTAAGCATTCAAGGAGCTTGGAAATGTTTTAATATGAATCCGCAGAAATTAGAACAACTACTTCATAATTTCTTTGGAAACTCCTGTTTGGAATTAGATGTATTTGACGAAAAAGGGAAAAGACATACACCAAGAGAATGGTTTATTGCACCAATGGGAGTTATTGAACAAGCAATAGAATTGATAATAAATGGAGAGATTATAAATTATAAATTCGATGCGGAAAACATGACAATAATTGGGAAATAGCCAACGCTAAATAAAGTCTGTCCATAAAGTAAAGTATTTAGAATAGAAAGTTCGAATTAGAGGCTTGCGAAGTTAGCGTGCAAAAGAACGAGTTAAAACGGTCAGGTTATTTCATTACAATCCCTTAGAAAATAAAGGAGTTTACTCTTGTAAATAACTATTTTTCTGACAAGCATAACGAAGAAGTTGGACTTTACCTGATTAATACATAAGTTTTCGTTATGAAAAGGCAATTCAGTCAGAATAAATATAATGATTATCGAATAATTAGCGATACAACAAAACCAATGGGAATAAAAGAAAAATACGCACAAAGAAGGTTAAACAAATTAGCTCGAAACATAAAACGCAATCAGGGTTTACCAAAACTTGATACTGTAAAAACAGTTGGGGTACTGTGGCAACCTTCGCAAAAAAAAGCGTTTCTATATCTGAAAAATTACTTCAAAAAAGAAATGGTTATATTTAGGGGATTCTGTGTTTTCGAGGAAATTACAGATCTGCAACCCGATACAAACACCTTAACAACTACAGATTTAAATTGGTGGGGATTGCCAAAACCGGGGAAAACAGAGGATTTTACAAATACTAATTTCGATTTACTGTTTAATACTGCCTTAAAACAAAATTTCATCCTCAACTATTTAACAGCCCTTTCGCGAGCCAAATTCAAAGTTGGATGGTCGCCCAACGAAACTAACTATTTTGACCTTAATATTAATATTGGCAAAAAGGATGATGCAATGTATTTGGTCAAACAACAAATTTTTTACCTTGCACAGCTAAATAAAACGACAAGTAAATGAGTCAGCTTTTTACAGGAGCAGGAGTAGCATTAATCACTCCTTTTACAAACAACAACCAGGTAGATTACAAAGCATTGGAAAACGTAATCGACAACCAGGTTAAAGGAGGGATGGATTTTTTAGTTGCACTGGGAACAACAGCCGAAACCCCAACTTTATCTTCGGAGGAAAAATTAAATATTGTTGAGCTTATTAAGGAGGAATCTAATGGATTACCAGTAGTTGTAGGGATGGGTGGCAACGATACCCGCACCATCATCAAACAAATAAACAAATACAATTTTAACGGCGTTGACGGATTATTGATCGTAACGCCTTTTTACAACAAACCTTCGCAGGAAGGAATGTTTATCCACTACACAGAAATTGCAAAAGCAAGTCCGGTCCCAATTATTTTATACAATGTACCATCACGCACCGGAGTAAACCTCGAAGCCGAAACGGTAGTTCGTTTGGCCGAAGCTTCGGATAAAATTATTGCAATAAAAGAGGCATCCGGGATTCTTTCGCAAATCACAAAAATTGGGAAATACACACCCAATAATTTCACTGTAATTTCGGGCGACGATTTATTGGCACTCCCCATCATGTCTATTGGTGGGAAAGGCCTTATTTCGGTACTTGCCAACGCTTTACCCGAAAAAGTAAGCAGCCTTGTTAAAAACGCCAACGGAGGAAAATACAGCGAAGCACTTGCGTTGCATTTCAAAATAATCGATCTTTGCCAACTCATTTTCAAAGAAGGAAACCCGGGCGGAATTAAAGCTTTAATGAACTACCAGGGAATCATTGAAAATGTATTGCGTTCGCCACTGCATAAAATCACTAAAACAACTTACAACGAAATTAAAGAGGCGTTTTTAAAGCTGAAATAACTAACTTTGTTACTACTCGGCAGGTTTAAAGCGTTGATTATCAATAGCCCAATGCTTTCCCCATAGATCCGCAGGACTCCCATGGAGGATTCCTTTGGAAAGCTTGGGATTAAATATTGCAAGCTTTCGCAGTTTTGGCGGTATTTTTGTTTTTCTTGAACAAAAATCAGGACAAAATAAATTATAACCAATGGTTTAGCTTTTGGGTGAACTGCTGAGTAGTAACAAGAAAAAAATAACTTCGTCAACTTCGATGAACTTATTCTGAAAGTTTCACTATGTTGAAAAAAAATTGAAAACTTTAATCTTTATCGCCTGTTCAAACGTTTCATTTCTAAATCTTATTCTTAATTTTAAAATGATAATAAAAGACGCAAATATGTTCTCTGAAAAAGACAAAAATCAAATAAAAAACCGTGGAAGCCATATTGAAATGGTTAAATCGCAAATTGTAAATTTCGAAAACGGATTTCCTTTTCTACAAATAGAAGCTGCCGCTTCAGTAGGAAATGGAATTATTCGGCTTAGCAAAGAAGAATTGGCAAAAAGGATTGATTTATATGAAAGTAAGATTTCTAAAAACACAAAACCATTAAAATTTATTCCGGCATCGGGAGCAGCGAGCAGAATGTTCAAAGCTCTGTTTGAGGCACTGGAAGCCTTTGAAAACAGCAATTCAGAAAAAATTATTCTCTCTGAAAACAAAGCTGCTAAAGCGTTTTCCGAAAAATTTGAAAAGTTTGCCTTTGCAACTCAACTTCAAAAAGCCATTCAAAACGAAGGAGAAGAAATAAACGATAAAAATAAAATCGATTTTCTATTAAATTCAAAAGGGCTCAATTACGGATCACTTCCAAAAGGCTTATTAAAATTCCATTCCTATAAAAATGGCGCCCGAACACCGTTTGAGGAACATTTGGTTGAAGGGGCAAAATATGCAAAAGACAGTAATGGAAAAGTAAATTTACATTTTACCGTTTCGCCCGAACATCAACCGGAATTTAAAAAACTCCTCGGTGAAATAAAAGAGACCTACGAAAAAGAATTGAACGTAACTTTCTCTATTTCATTTAGCCAGCAAAAACCATCCACAGATACTATTGCAGTTGATTTAAATAACAAACCCTTCCGCAAAAACGATGGAAGTTTGATTTTCCGTCCGGGCGGTCATGGCGCGCTTATCGAAAATCTAAACGATTTAGATGCCGACATTATTTTTATAAAAAACATCGACAACGTTGTGCCCGACCGATTAAAACAACCCACTATCGATTTTAAAAAAGCACTTGCCGGCGTATTATTGAAACATCAGGAAAAATTGTTTTTTTATCAGAAAGAGTTAAACGAGAAACATCCAGCGGCATTGGACAGTGCTTTTTTGGCTGAAGCCGCTAATTTTTTAGAATATACTTTAAACACAAAACCTGCTGTAAACCAATACTACACAGAGAAAGAAGAATTGGTCCATTATTTAAGGGAGAAACTTAACCGTCCACTTCGGGTTTGTGGAATGGTTAAAAACAAAGGCGAACCGGGTGGTGGACCTTTTTGGGCACGAAACAGTAATGGCACGGTTTCGTTACAAGTTGTTGAAAGTTCGCAAATTGACCCAGAAAGTGTCCAGCAACAAAATATTGCAAAACATGCAACTCATTTTAACCCGGTTGATTTGGTTTGTGCCGTAAAAAACTACAAAGGCGAAAAATTCAATTTAAATGAATTTACCGACCCTGCAACCGGTTTTATTTCAAAAAAATCGAAAGACGGAAAAGAATTAAAAGCACAAGAGTTACCAGGCTTGTGGAATGGCGCAATGAGCAACTGGAATACACTTTTTGTTGAAGTTCCAATCGAAACTTTCAACCCGGTAAAAACAGTAAACGATTTATTACGTGAACAACACTCGTAATAATTATTTTATTATTCGGCTGATTTACTAATTTTGCAAACTGATTTTTAAGCAATGAACAAGGATATGGAAAAATATTGGAACGAAGATATAGTTGGAGCGGTTAATCGTTTTAAACGTTCGCTTCTTTCTGGCAGGACAAAATATTTCGATGTGTCGGAATTTGAAGGGATTGTAGAGCAATTGTTAGACGAAGGAGATTATCTGGGGTCGGAAATTGCAGCCGAACAAGGCATTAAAATCCATCCAAATGCAGTTCCCCTTCAATTAAAATACGCACAGGTTCTTATTAATAAAGGGAAATACGAGAAATCTTTGCAATATATTAAATTTGCTGAAAAGATTGATACAAGAAACCCCGATGTACATTTGCTAAAAGGATCGGCGCACATGGTAATGGGCAACGAACAAAAAGCACTTATTTCGTTTAAAAAAGCAATAAATTATGCCGGGAGCGATAGGGATGAAATTTTGTACCACATTGGTTTAACGTATGTTCAGGTAGGAGATATTACGAAAGCCATTTACTACTTTGAACAATCTATAAAAGCCAACCCTGAGAATGAAATGGCCTTGTACGACCTCGGCTTTTTTTGCGACCAAACAGGCAAATACAGAAAAAGTTTAAAGTATTACGACCTGTATCTCGACCTCGACCCCTTTAACTATTCGGTTTGGTTTAATGTGGGTACGGTTTACAACAAAATAGACAAACATAAAAAAGCCATTGAAGCGTATGAGTTTGTGCTGGCACTAAACGGCGAATTTACCATGGCTCTTTTTAATATTGGGAATGCTCTCGCCAATGCCGAAGAATTTGAAGACGCCATAAAAAAATACAAAGAATTTTTGGAGTTGGAACCAGATAATGACGATGCATATTGTTACATCGGCGAATGTTTGCTAAACTTGGACAAACATTCAAGCTCGGAAAATTATTACCGAAAAGCTTTAAAATTAAATGATAAAAACGACACCGCCTGGTTTGGTATTGGTTTAATTTTATGGATGAAACAAAAGCTTGATGAAAGTATTGAGTACATTAAAAAGGCCATAAAAATAGACGATACAAATTCTGAATATTGGCTTACTTTTGGTAAAATACACAACGATTCGAACAATAAAGAAAGCGCAATAAATGCACTAAAAAAAGCTGCCCGATTAGATGCCAGTAATACAGAAATATGGCTAACATGGACTGACTTACATGTAAAATACAAAGAAAAGGATAGTGCAACGCACATTTTAAAAAGAGGGATAAAAAACAATAACGATTCCATATTAAAATATAGGTTAGTTGCTCTTCTTTTGGAAAACAAAAAAGAAAAGGAGGCACTTGAAATGCTGCTTATTTCAATGAAGCAGGATTTCGAACAAATTAATTACCTTTTCGACATTTACCCCAAATCGCTTAAAAATAAAAAAATTAAAAAAATTGTTGACGAGTTTAGAAAAAACAATACAATTGAAGAAAGCTAACCCAATCACAATTCTTCAATAATTTATTTCACTTTTTCAATATTATCCAATCAAATTTCTCGACCAATAGTCAATTATTTGTTTTCTTTGAATATTGAATATAGAGCATTCGATTTTGATTACTTTCTTTTAACTGCATTATTCATGGATTTTCGTTATAAGAAGTCAAAACACAAAGAATAAAGGGAAGCGCAGAGTTGAGGCCCACAGAAATAGCCGTAGCTATTTTGAGGAACGAAAGTCGAGCATTGTATTTATTCAAAGTAGTTTGGCTTCGGAATAGAATGATTTGTGAATAATACAGGTTAAATATCCAATACTCAATATTCAAGGTAAAATTTCGAAATGGGAAATAAAAAAATGAACAGGACCATAAAAGAATACTTCATACTTGTTTTAAAAGGGATGGGAATGGGAGCCGCAGATGTTATTCCGGGGGTTTCGGGCGGAACAATTGCATTTATTTCGGGAATATACGAAGAGTTGATCAACTCCATAAAATCGATAAACCTAAATGCGATGAAACTTTTCTTTACCGGGAAATTTGAGGCATTTTGGAATTCAATCAACGGAACTTTTTTGCTAAGCGTATTTGTTGGAGTTGGCATCAGCATTTTTTCACTGGCAAAAGGATTGGAATATTTATTGAACCACTTCCCCATTTTAGTGTGGGCCTTCTTTTTTGGTTTAATTGTAGCATCGGCAATTTACGTTGCCCGTGCCATTAACAACTGGAAAATAGCTACAATTATTGCAGGCATTGCCGGAATTGCGGCAGCTTGGTTTATCACTATTATTTCGCCAGCCGAAGCTAATATAACATACTGGTTTATATTTCTTTCGGGGGCAATTGCCATTTGTGCCATGATACTTCCAGGAATTTCGGGCAGCTTTATTTTAGTTTTGCTGGGCATGTACAAGTTTATCCTAACAGCAGTGGGCAACTTCGATATTGCAATTATCCTAACTTTTTTGGCCGGAGCTGTTATCGGAATTATTGCTTTTTCGAATGTTTTATCGTGGTTACTAAGAAAATACCACAACATTACAATAGCGGTTTTAGCAGGGTTTATGGTTGGTTCGTTAAATAAAGTGTGGCCGTGGAAAGAAGCTGCCGAAACCTTTATTGACCGACACGGCGAAATTAAACCGCTTGCCGAAAGCAATATCCTTCCGCATACTTATGAACAAATTACAGGAAACAGTGCTTTCGTTCCCGGAGCAGTTTTACTGGCAATTGTAGGTTTTGCGCTTA
>JAKIST010000117.1 GCA_021648495.1 Draconibacterium sp. | reverse complement strand
ATACTTTTCAATTGTTCTCCCCAACCTTGAATACGTGGTTGTGGGAGGTTGTGGTAATCGTTAACTTCGAGTACCGGCCAACCAGCTGCACCGGTGTAAACACGCCGCGAATCGTTCTTTTTCCAATACGAAACAAATTCAGTAAGAAACTCTTTGTATTTTGGCCCGCCCGGTTCGTTTCCGTAAGCCATCATTACAAACGACGGGTGGTTTCCATACGCTTTTACAATGCGTTTGCTTTCGTCCCAAATGTATTGATCTATGGGTTCGCCGCTGCCCAGCCGGGTTGTACTGTTTGCCCACGACGAACATTCAACTTGCAGGTAAACGCCCAGTTTGTCGGCAGCTTCGAAAGCGGCTTCCGGCGGGCACCACGAATGAAAACGAACGTGGTTTAATCCAAAAGATTTTACCGCTGTAAATTCTTTTTCCCAACCTTCGGTTTGTGTGGGTGGATAACCGGATAAGGGGGAAATGGCACAATCCAATGTTCCGCGCAAAAAAACCGGGCGCCCGTTTATGGCAAAGCGCGTACCAGCAACTTTAAATTCGCGTAAGCCAAAATCAAGCTGTTTTTTATCTTGGCTATTTTTTGATTTTAAACTTAGGGAAAGGGTGTAAACATTCGGGTTAAATTCGTCCCAAAGCAAAGCGTTCTCACCCAATCCATAATTCATTTTTATGATATTTTCGCCGGGTACAAGGGTAAAATCAAAGGTCTTTTTTTTCACTCCAATATCTGTGTTTTTTAGTTCAGCCTCAGCTGTCACTTTTAGGGCTTCCACTTTGCTGGTTGAATTAACAATTGTGGCTTTTATTTTGGCGGTTTTAGACTTAATATCAGGAAAGACCTGAATATTTTTGAAATAAATTTTTCCGGTAGATTGCAACGAAAGTTCGCCAACAATTCCGTTCCAGTTCGATTGAGTGTGATCCGAAATACTGTGCGAATCTTGACCCACGTCAATGTTTTTCGTGCGATTGTCAACACAAACGGTGATTGTGTTATTGCCTTCTTTTAGCCAAAGAGTAATATCGCGGCGGTGCGGAGTTGCCAAACTATTTTGCATTCCCGCATTTTTACCATTTATCCAAACCCGGGTCTCCCAGTGTGGACGTTCCAGGTTCAACCAAACAATATTATTTTTCCAGTTTTTAGGGACAGTTATTTTTTTACTGTACCACGCAGCACCTGTGTATTTTTTATCGGGTTGCAACCAATATGGAAACCGGATATTATTTGGGTCGAGATACGGTGCGTAATTGGGATCGTTGTACCACTTCGGATTTCTCACCCCACCGGTCCACTGCGTTTCAAGTGTAATATCAAATCCTTTCCCGTTTTCTACCATCGACCCCGGGAGTTGAACGGTTTCCTGCAAATCGGCATCAAACCACTTTTCAGAAATCCCGATATCTTCAGGATCCATTTGAAATTGCCACTCACCGGAGAGATCGATGTTGTTTTGTTGTTGTTCACACGAAACAAAAAGAAGCGTTAGCATAAAAAGAAAAAAGGAAATAAGTTTCATAATCGAAAGGTTTATACAATTGCTAATGTAGTTTCGGTAAAAATACTTAAAATAGGCATTCTATGCGACACGTTTTTTCTATAATTACAAAATTAGATGGCAACTTTTTGTTTCTGTCATTTCGAGAGTTCATTCAATTTTATTGGGCATAATGAGTAAATGACAGATAAGATGCCGAAATGAATTCGGCATGACGTTCGAACTGGCATTTTTGGTTAGGACGTCACCCTCCCCAAAGGGATGCCTATGGCAGAACTCGTTTCAGGGTCTTTAAAAGAAGATCTGTCATTGGTAATGAGGCACAAAGAGAAATCTTATTTTCACCTTGAAACTGATTTAGCTCTACTGATTTTCAATTCTATTCCTTCTTCGTCGAAATGGCACTTTTTAAGTTAGTCATTGGTAATGATAATAATTTTTAGAATCTTTGATAGCTCAAAGTAATCGGATGTTCTTTGTAGAAATAAACAGGATTATGCAAGCTGAAAAAGAGCTTGCAACAAAATTTTTCTGTAATTTATAAAAATAACAACAATTTTATTGCTCACTTTTATCTATCATAAAAGATCTGAACTAAAATAAAAGCGTATTTTAGTTGAATATAGTTTGATAAAAACAGAGAGAGAAACCAAAATATGAGCCTGTTCCAAAAATCGGTAGAAAAGAAATATTTGAATGACCTTGATTCAGAATTAATCGACAACAAATACGCTGATTTTCAAGACTATTTTGGCAATCCTGAAAGACAGGAAAATATAAGAAACTCGAAAGAAGAACAATTTCAGGAAGGATTTTTAAGGGAACTGTTTGTAAAGATTTTGGGCTACACTTTAAACCCGGAACCTAATTTCAACCTGACTACCGAGCTAAAAAATATTTCTAACAGTAAAAAAGCAGATGGGGCAATTCTTGCAAGGGGGCATGCCCCCTTGGCAGACCTCTTGGCAGTAGCCGTTATTGAATTAAAATCGACAAATACAACCGACCTCGATTCCGTAGAAACACAAGCATTCGGATATAAAAACCATCATCCGAAATGCAAATATGTAATCACGTCTAATTTCGAGAAACTACGTTTTTACATACAAAATGCCGTTGACCACATCGACTTTGATTTATTAAAACTAACAAAAGAACAGTTTTCGCTACTTTGGCTTTGTTTGGCAAAAGATAACCTGTTAAACGATTTACCGTTAAAAATCAAAGAATCATCGGTTCTGCAAGAAGAGAATATTACTAAAAAACTTTATGCCGATTACTCGAAGTTTAGAACAGCGATTTACAATAATCTGTTAAAAAACAATCCTGAAACCGACAAACTTCTCCTGTTTAAAAAAACTCAAAAATTGCTCGACCGTTTTCTGTTTATCTTTTTTGCTGAAGACAGGTTGTTGGTTCCGCCAAATTCAATATCACAAATTATTGAAAAGTGGAAAGATGATGTTGATTTTGGCGATGCCAAACCGCTCTACTATACTTTCAAAAAATATTTTTATGTGTTGAATGTAGGCAGACCTAAAAGTGGAAACAGACAAGAAATTTACGCATACAACGGTGGACTTTTCAAGCCCGATAAAATTTTAGACAATATTACAATTGACGATGATATTTTGCATGAACACACATTGCGTTTAAGCAATTACGATTTTGAAACCGACATTGACGTAAATATTCTCGGGCATATTTTTGAACATTCGTTGGGCGAAATAGAGAGTATCGCTGCCGATATTTCGGCAGCGACGGGGCATGCCCCGTCGTCTTCCGAACGGGGGCGTGCCACCGTTCGGAAGCGGGATGGCATTTTTTACACCCCGAAATACATTACCAAATATATTGTAGAAAACACGCTTGGCAAACTTTGCAAAGAAAAGCGGGTTGAACTGCAAATTGTTGACGAAGAATATGCCAGAGGAAGGAAGAACCGTAAAAAGGATATTGTTAGAACGCTCGATAAAAAACTGGATGAATACCGAAACTGGCTTTTATCATTAACAATCCTCGACCCTGCCTGTGGTTCTGGCGCATTTCTAAATCAGGCGTTAGAATTTTTAATAAACGAACACTTAAAGATTGATGAATTGCGTACGCAGCTTTTTGGTGGTGCAATTCTGTTTTCCGATATTACAACCGACATTCTCGAAAAAAATATTTTTGGTGTTGACCTGAACGAAGAATCGGTTGATATTGCCAAACTCTCGCTGTGGTTGCGAACCGCACAAAAAGGCCGGAAACTAAACACCCTTAGCAACAATATTAAATGTGGAAACTCGCTGATTGACGACCCCGAAATTGCAGGCGATAAAGCCTTTAACTGGCAAAATGAATTTCCGAATATTTTTCAGAAAAAAGAGAAAAAGGCATGGCACATTACTACTGCTACGCATAATTCGAGATATTCGCAACGAATGTTCGATAACTATGTAAAACTTGGAGAACCTGTGTGGCTTGACGAAAAAGACGAAGTAATAATAACCGAGACCGTAGCCGAAATAGTAAAAAAAGACGAGCTAAATGTAATCGAATATAATATATGTGGCGACCATTTGCATATTTTGCTGGTATGTGAGGAAAACGAACTTGCAGGAATAGTAGGAAAAACAAGGGGGCATGCCCCCTTGTCCGAGAAGGAGGAAGCGAACGTAAGGGGCGAAACGCAGCTGCCGATGTGGACGCAGAAATTCGGAAAAGCGGAAATAAAAGACGAAGAATACCTGCATAACACAATAGAATATATTCGGAATAACCGGGTGAAACACGGGCTGGACGACCAGAACAAGGGAGCACGCTCCCTTGTCGATATAATCGGGAAAATGACCTGCACCCGCCAGCACGCCTTCCTAACCGAATATACTGGCGGTTTTGATGTGGTGATTGGAAATCCGCCGTATGTAAGAGCTGAATTACTTGGAGATTTCCGCGAATATTTTGAGCAAAATTATTCGGTATATAATCTATCTGGAGATTTATTCTCTTATTTCTATGAAAAATCGTTTAAACTGTTAAAAACAAAAGGACTGTTTGGTTTTATCTCGAATACTTTTGATAAAACAACAGCTGGAATTTCGTTACGTGAGTTTTTGCAAAATGAAGTTCAGTTTTTAAAATACATTGATTTTACCGAAGTTCAGATATTTGAAGGTGCAACTACTTATCCTGTAATAATTACTGCTCAAAATAAAAAAGGAATTAATGATACATTTGAATACATAAAGATTCCAAAAACAAGCCAAGCCCGTGTAATTGATATTGATTTACATACATCAGTTCAAGTTGCACAAAATTCGCTTGATAAAGAAAATTGGAGCTTTAAAAGTAAGTTAGCTGTTAAACTTTTTGATAAACTCAAAAAGAACAAATCGGTTAGAGAAATTTATGGGAAATCATTTAGAGGTCTTTTAACTGGACTTAATGAAGCATTTATAATTTCGAAAACCTACGAAGTTGGAGAACATATAAAACCAATATTTGAAGGTAAAGAACTTTCGAAATGGGTAAGTTCAGAAAGTGTTCAACAACTAATACTTTTTGAAAGCAAATGGACAAAAAGAGAATATGGCAATGATATTACAGAGGAATTAGCTCTTTCAAACTTAAAGAACGATTTTCCTGATTTAATAAACCATATTTTGCCATTGGAAGACAGGGCGAAAAGAAGATACGATAAAGGTGATTTTTTCTGGGAATTGAGAAACTGTGCTTATTATAATTTATTTGAAAAGCCCAAAATTGTATTCCCCAATCTTCAAAACAGTAATAAATTTGCCTTTGACGAAACTGGTGCTTATATCAACGCACCAGCGGTAATTTTACCCACAAACGATAAATTTTTAACCGCAATCTTAAATTCAAAGTTAGTTTGGTATTTTCTTACAAATATTTGTGTAGTAAGAAGTGGCGGTTACATTGAGGTTAAACCTCAATATTTTGAGCAAATCTCTTTGCCAATCATACCTGATAAGTTCAAAATCGATTTGAATTCAATAACTGAAAAAATTATTGAAAGCACTGCTGAAGCTCAAAGATTAAGTAACAAATTCATCAAATTGCTAAATAGTAAATTTGAAAATATAAAAATCACAAAGAAACTTGAAAAGTGGTTTGATTTATTATTTGTTGATTTCCAGAAAGAGCTAAAAAAGCAGAAAATAAAGTTATTATTATCCGATGAATCTGATTGGATAGACTTCTTTGAGCAACAAGTAAAAATGTATTCGGAAATTTCAAAATCGATAAGTTTGATTGAAGAAGAAATTGACAAGGTGGTTTATGGATTGTACGGTTTGAGTGAGGAGGAAATTAAAATTGTGGAACAAAGCTAAGGTATGATAAAAGTTTATCTTGATTGGAATGTTATTGCTCAAATGAAAGGTGGTTATCAAAATGAACTATTTGATATTCTATCCAATAAAGATAAGTTTCTTGTACCTTATTCAACTTCACATATTGGTGATATTTTTTCAAGTTATTCAGAAGATGAAGAGCAAAAAAGAAGAATTGATGATGATTTAGAATATATTACTTTATTGACAAATAATTATTGTCTTTCAAATACAAGAGACAAAGTAGTTTTAGATTTCTTAGACCCAAAATCCTATATGCAGCAAAGAATTGACGAAAAGGATTTTATGGAAGACTTTAGTTTAGATTCTTTGGACAAATTTATTAGTGAAGACGAATCAACAAAAGGAATTGGAAAGATGCTTATTTCACTATTAAAATCAATTCCTATTGAAAATTCTTTTAGAGAAGCTTTTGAACATCCTGAAAGCGGTGAATACTTAAATCAAATGTTTTCGGGGTTAAAAGAAAATCCTACTATGGAAGGATTCTTCAAATGCTTTGGGAAAATGTATCATAATTTGAATGAAAAAGAGGATTATAAATTATTAAGGGAGGTTACACAAAAAGGGTTGAAAATTAATAGGGATAAAATTTTTAATGAAGTAAATCCTTATAATATTATTGACAACGCTCATAATCAAATTGGTATATCTTTAGACAAGTATATTGATAATACCAAACACGCACCTGAATGGTTCAATGAATTATCAAATGAGTATATCATGCTTGACATGCATGGATATCAGGAAGATAAAGTAAATGTAAAGGCAAATAAAAGGAAAGAAACATTTAAAAATACAACAGAAGATGCTTTTCATGCTGCATTTGCATCAACGTGTAATATTTATATTATTAACGATAACAAATCATACAAAAAGACTAAACAAGTTTACGATAGACTAAATATCAATACTTTAGTTTTAAAACCTGATGAATTTCTGGAACACTTTAAAAAGTTTTTAAATATTAGAGAGCTTTCAGACCATTTTAATACTGCAATTGAATTAATAAAAACTAACAATTTCTTTGAAAGCAAGATTGAAAATGGAATTATGAGAACTTACATTTTTCCATATTTTATTTTTGACTTCTTTAATAAGATTATAGTATTACATTCACAGAATAATGAACAACCAACAATAATGCTAAGCAAATTTTCGCCTACAAATGGAAATGTAACATACATTTGGGAAGTAGAAAAATTAGTGAAGAATTTGAATAGTTTTTTTGGAGAAGATGTTAAAAAATTGGGGGATATTAAGAAAGATGAATTTTCAAACAAAAATTGGGATGGCAGAGTTTGGAAACTTAATGAAGTCACTTTTAGACTGATAAGCGTCAATGGATATTTTCAACTCTATTTTGATTTATAACAATTAAATTTGGATTAACATGACCAACTCAGAAATACTACTCTACCAAACCGAAGACGGGCAAACGAAAATTGATGTCCGATTGGAAGAAGAAACCGTTTGGCTTTCGCAGGCACAAATGAGTGTGCTTTTTCAAAAAGAACGTTCAGTAATTACCAAGGATATAAACAATATTTTTAATGAGGGCGAACTGGAAGAAAAATTGGTATGTGCAAATTTTGCACACACCACTCAACATGGTGCAATTAAGGGGAAAACGCAAACAAAAAATATAAGACTTTACAATCTTGATGTGGTAATTTCTGTTGGTTACAGGGTAAAAAGCCATCAGGGAACAAAATTCCGCAATGTAACTTTACAATTTTCTACATTTAACAAGACCGATAAATTTCAGCAAAGAATATTATTCACAAAAACAAAAAACAAAATCATGAAAAAATTATTAAGCGTATTTATTCTAGTATTAAGCTGTACATTTTTTGTGCACGGAGCCGATTTTAAAATGAAACAGCCGCAGACAAAACGAATTTGGCTGGGTGCAGATTACTGGGCGAACCGTATTCAGGATTGGCAAATAATCGATGGGAAAATAGAATGTCTCGCTTCCAACTGGAACCGGAACATTAGTTTACTCACCTACCGAATGGGTGAAGGAGCAGGTTCGTTACAAATGTCGGTGGAGCTTAAACTTTTAAACGAAACTCCATCGTCGCGAAACTGGGTTGGTTTTAGGCTGGCTTCAAAAGGGCAGTTTAACGATTACCGCGACGATGCGATTTATGGAATCGGGCTGAACGTGGGAATTACCACCAATGGCGAACTGTTTATTGGCGACACACCGGTAAAATATGTGAAAAATGCCGAAGGTGTAAGTCCGTATTTAAAAGAGGGTGTAATATTAAAACTTACTGCAACTCCCGAGGGAGAAAATTACAAAGTTGAAATTACCGTTACCCGAAAAGCAAACAACGAATTTTTGGCAAGTGAAACACGGAACGATATTCCGGGGAAAACTTTTTTTGGTTCAATTGGATTGATAAGCGACTTTAATGAAGTTACCGATAAAAAATTACCAAGTGTGGTTTTCGCTAATTGGGAGGCCAGTGGAACAAAGTTAGTTTATCATGCTGAGAGGGCTTTTGGTCCTGTCCTTTTCACTCAATATACACTCAGCCGTGGAACTTTAAAAATGAGTGCTCAAATGCCCCCAATGGGAAAAGACGACGACCAGTTTGCCACGCTTCAAATAAACGAAAATGGGGTTTGGAAAACTGTCGATCAAGCTCCGATCGACCGAAATGCCCGGACTGCAATTTTCCGGGTTGAAAACTGGGACAACACTAAAATGATTCCTTTCAGGGTAAGCTATAAAATGGTAGCCGACGGAACTGAAAAAGAGGAGTTCTTTTATGAAGGGGAAATTCGAAAAGAGCCGTTTGACCAAGATAAATTTACGGTTGCAGCATTTACCGGGAACAACGATTTGGGCTACCCCAACAACGATTTGTGGGGAAATGTAAAAAAACAAAATCCCGATTTGTTGTTTTTCTCGGGCGACCAGATTTACGAAAGGGTTGCCGGTTATGGGCTTCAAACAGCACCGGTAAATATGGCCATTCTCGATTATCTGCGGAAATGGTACATTTATGGCTGGGCTTACGGCGACTTGTTGCGCAAAACACCGAGTATAAGTATTCCCGACGATCACGATGTGTTTCATGGCAATGTTTGGGGAAATGGTGGAAAAGCAGCAATAAAAACCGGAAGTGCAAAAGAGAGACAAGATAGCGGCGGTTACAAAATGCCGGCTATTTTTGTGAATGTAGTGGATCGGACCCAAACAGGGCATTTGCCCGATCCTTACGATCCGGCTTCCGTTCAACAGGGAATTGGCGTGTATTACACCGAAGTAAATTACGGCGGAATTAGCTTTGCAGTTGTTGAAGACCGTAAGTTTAAGTCGGCTCCCAAACCCTTGCTCCCAAAAGCAGACATATCAAATGGTTGGCCACAAAACCCGGAGTTCAATGCAGTTACAGATGCTTTTAACCCGGATGCTAAATTGTTGGGCAATCGGCAATTGGAGTTCCTTGAAGATTGGACAACAAAATGGGATAACCGCGCAGAGATGAAAACAGTGCTTTCTCAAACTATTTTTAATAATGTGGCAACTTTGCCCAAATCGTCAAAAAGCGATGAAGATGTTCCTAAACTAAAAGTTTTTGCACAAAATGAATATGCGCCAAACGATAAAATGGTCACCGATTTCGATTCGAACGGTTGGCCGCAAACCGGAAGGAATAAGGCATTAAAAACCATTCGTAAAGGTTTTGCTTTTCATATTGCCGGCGACCAACATCTTGGATCTTCACTTCAATATGGAGTTGATGAATTTGGTGATGCAGGTTTTGCCATTTGCGTCCCATCGATTTCGAATATCTGGCCGCGCCGCTTTTACCCACCCAAAGAGGGAGGAAATCACCAAGCGGGAACACCAAAATATACAGGGGATTTTTTGGACGGATTTGGAAATAAAATGACAGTGCTGGCCATTGCAAACCCATCAAAATCGGGGAAAGAACCAGCTAATTTGTACGACCGTTCAACGGGTTACGGAATAATTGTTTTCGATAAATCTGCCCGCACGATTACTTTTGCCAACTGGCCTCGTTTTGCCGATCCTACTGCCGGAGGCAAACCTTACTATGGCTGGCCGATAACGGTAAGCCAGGAAGATAATTACGGTAGGAAAGCAGCAGCATTTTTGCCCGAACTAAAAGTCACCGGATTAAATAATCCGGTGGTACAGGTAATAAACGAACGAAATAACGAAACTGAATATTCAATAAGAATTAAAGGAAACAACTGGATTCCCAAGGTTTTCGAAAAAGGCAGCTACACCGTAAAAGTGGGCGACCCCGATTTAAATAAATGGAAAACAATAGAACATATTCAATCGGTAGCCAAACAGAAAAAACCGTTAAAGATAAACTTTTAATTTGGTGAAATTTGTTGTAAGCCTGCAAAAAGGGATGGCATCGTTCCAAGCAATGCCATCCCTTTTTTTACTCAACTGCAACAATAACTTGCTCTCCACCTTTCAGTTTAATTGGGATTCCTTTCAACAATTGACTTCCAGTATATTTTCCTGTAATTTCTTTTTGTGAAGAAACGATTGAATATTCTTCACCCTTCTTTGCCGTAAACCATTCCGGAAATTGATTTATTCTCGGATAATCGATGGGCAAATTAAGTATTGTTTTGTGGCGCTGCGCATCAAAAACCAATTTACCGTTCCAATCATTTTCAGCAGTTAATACAAAGTAAATTTCGCCGCCGGTTTTTTCAGCACCAATTATAACATCGTTGCGCCAGGGTTGAATTGTTGCGCCCTCAGTTTTCCAAAGACTGTACATAATTGCGGTGCGGGCAAAGTTCCCGTCGCCGTGCCAGCCGCCAATAATTCCATCGGGTTGCTGCATGGCAAACATCACTTGCATTTCGCTGTCGATCCAGCTTTTTAATCCGGGCACAGGTTCGCGCTTGTAGAGATTAATTCCACTTTCCAGCGCATCGGCGTAACCGTCGTGGCTGGTTCCTTCCCAGGCGTAATTGCGGTACTTTTCGTTCAATTTTGTAAATCCCTTTAAAACTGCTTCGCGGTACGCTTCTTTTTTATCAACCATCCAAACCGAGTAGTACGCATCGAAAACATAACCCCAATTGTCAACAATTTGTTTGTCAACAATTTCGCCTGTTTTGGGATTGATGGCATTGTAAAACAGCCCGTCTTCGTTTCTGCCAATTTCCAAAACCCGGTCTAATAATTTGTAAAATGCTGTTTTGTATTGTTCCTTTTTTTCAGGATTAACAAAATGAAGTGTTACATACAATTCGCTTAACCCGCCAATAATCTCACAACCATGATCACGAATTCGCAGGTAATCAATTTGTGTTAAATTTCTTTCGCCCAGCAAATAATAATCACCAATTTTAATGGCCCAATCTAAATATTTTTGCTCGCCGGTCATCCAATAAACCCGTGCCAAAGTTTGAAGCATTTCCCCATTTACCTCTTCTGCCGGAGCATGATAATAACTGAACTCCTCCATGTTTTCAAGGTAAACTAAATGCTCCGAAAGATCATCTAACATTTCCATCATCCGGTCTTGCCACGGCGATTTTCCAATATATTCGTTCAACGGAATTAGCCCGTCTTTTATATATTCCGACGTACCGAATATTACTTTACCCATTTCTAATTCATCCGATTTGAAATCTTGTTTTGAAAAAGAATAGGTATCAGGTAGCGAATTTACCCGGGAAGTTAATTTCTTTTCAGTTTTCAGCATGTCCAGCATTTCACCATTGTACAAATCTTTGTCTAACAGGTAAGCGGCCAACACCA
>JAKIST010000116.1 GCA_021648495.1 Draconibacterium sp. | reverse complement strand
TAGCTGATGCTCAGGCATCACAAAATATCGAAAAATAAAAATCTCATCCAAAATCTTTCTTTTTATGAAAATCCTCTGTTTTTAGACTGAACTCATTTATGCTTTACAAGACGAAGACTTTGACAAGGGTTTAAAATTGAAATCAATTCAATCGATACTGGGAAAAAAAAGAGGTTTAAACCTGGCCAAATTAATTCATTTATTTGCTGCAATTTTTGTGGGATTGGTTGCCGTAGCGCCCCCTGTAAATTGGATCCATCTTTTAGGTTCCGCAATTTTTATTGGGCTTTTGTTTTTCCAACATACTTTGGTAAAATACAACGATTTAAGCAAAGTAAATCTTGCTTTTTTTACAACCAACGGAATTGCAAGTGTAATTTATGGATTCCTTGTAACCGTTAGTTTATTTGTTTAACGAATACGTTTTGTTCTCATAACTTTCCTATTTATTTTATAGGCAAAACCAATTGTTATCAACTCTTTAACCTGAAGTTTTGGCTTTTCACCAATTTTTTCACCTAAAGCATTTTCAATTGGGAACAGAATATCGTCGTCGTAAATAAAATGCACCATTAACCGCATGTTCATATAATCTGTTAATCGCATGGCAAACAAGTTTTCCCAGTTGATATCAAACTTA
This sequence comes from Draconibacterium sp., assembly GCA_021648495.1. GTDB lineage: Bacteria > Bacteroidota > Bacteroidia > Bacteroidales > Prolixibacteraceae > Draconibacterium. The sequence continues at coordinate 11,023 of JAKIST010000116.1, read as the reverse complement.
CTAAAAGGTGCTTTGTAGTTGATAAACATTTTATATTTCGTTTCATACGAAATATCTGCTGTAATATTTTTTTTAAATTTTATATCGGCATTTAAACCCGGCTCCCAAAAACTTTTCAGGTTTGCGGCAACCCCAAACTTAGTTTGGTCAATTAATGTTGTATCGCGAACATAAACATTTTTTAAAGTTAAAGGCGAAAGTAACATTGAAAATCCAGCGTTGGGTTTATATTCCAAACCCAATTTAAAAAATGATTTTCCGGGTGACATAAATGCTGAAATTGGGTCCGGGTTCGTTTTAGTCGGATACCTAAACCCTTTAAAAAATTGAGTTTCATAATTAAACTCAGAACTATAATACCATTTTTTAAAAGCACTCACACCAAACCTTGTTGTGAATTCTAATCGATCATCATTTTTTTGAAGTTCGGATCCTTTTCCTCCCGGTTTAATCCAGCCATTTCTTATCTCAGCAGAATTTTCCCATTTTATTTTGCCGTCAGCCCGTGCATAATTGGCAAAACCTTTCAATACAATTAACAAAGCCAGAGCACTTTGCCCCCCTTTTTTCCAATTTTCTAAATAGGTTTGAGTAAATCCAACGTTACCGTCTCCCCCAATTCGCCATGGTGTTTCTACCGCGTAGCTTTTCCCAACATTGGTAAAATCTACGATTTCCTTTTTCAAGGAATTAAAGTCAAAATCCTTGGTTTTCTTTTGTTTGTATCTCGAAAACGTAACACCATCATCAATTAACATCTGTATGTTTCGTTTATCCGTATTTTTCACCATCACGCTCAAAGAATCATTTTGTTCGTTTTTCAACCACACCCTGGCAAAACGTTCACGTCCATTTTGTAGGATGATATCGGTAGATCCTCCCGTCAGATTACTAATCGAAACCTGTACCGTATCAATAAAATCGGCATATTCCGATAAAGTTTGAAGCACCAAATAAATTGAATCGTTAACCGCTCCCACTACTTGGTCGTTGTAGGTTTTTAATATATTATAATTATTAATTTTAACCGAATCGTTTAATTTTTTTATCCTAAAATTAAAGTCAGCGTCAAATTGTTTGGTCCTAATATCATTGATCACCGAATTGAGATATAAAGAAACTACTGAATCGTTATAAAACTGGCGTTTTTGCTCGATGTATCTTGTTCTGAGGCTATCCGTTCGTCGTAGGTTTTCAAAATTTACTGTTGAATTAAATAACGAATCGGGAATAATTTCCGGTATTTGTAAACTATCGGGAATGGTATAAATGGAATCAATAAAAAGCTGCATCCCTTTTCCTTCCGGAATTAATTCCAATCGTTCATCCAGATTTGACATCAGCTCATCAGGAACTACAATTTTTTTATCCCGATACACTTTTTGCAGGCGAACACCAATATTTTCGATGTCCATTTCAATAAAATTATTTGGATAATATCCGGGAACTTCTAAACTGTCAGGAACATTTTCAGGCAATCGGACCACATAATATTCACTTTGTTCAAACGAATTATTGATGTTTTTTAAAATCGAATCAACCGGATCATCCTCTATAAAATGCAATAACCCTTTTACATCCTTGCCTAAACCGGGTTGGGCAATATGCCAGTTGTTTTCTTCATAAAAATATTTTTTAATAATTTGAAGTCCCTTCTCTAAAATACTATCTATTTTCTCAGGTTCCGAAACCTGCGAGAAACCAAATGGAACAATAAAAAAACCAATTATAAAAAGGATTATGTATTTTTCTTTTCCTGAAAACATATTTAATGCGTTTTTGCTTTTGTTCAGAACGCAAAATTAGTATTTATGTTATTTATGAAAGTGTTTTTTTGAATTTGAAAAGAGGAATTAACATAGCCTCCAATTTAGTGCCTGTCGGCAATTTCTGAAAAAAGACGGCAAATATCAAAAATCAAATTCCAAACCTGCCCGGCGATTAACGGATAAATCCCAAATATCAATATTTAAATGTTCAAAGCAGTTTTGAATATTGAGATTTTGGTCCACGTTATTTGAGATTTTTATTGTTTATTTTGAATTCAGACTTTATTCCAATTAATCAACTTAGGAACTGTTTCGGAATAACCTGACCTTTTGAGCTTGTTCTTTCGCTCTTTAACATCCTTGTAAAAATTCTTAAATAGCGCGCTATTCGCTAATTTTTCAAGTTGTTAAAGAACAAAATACCTTCGCTCAAATTGTTCATCTTATTACGTAACAGCTCCTTAGGGTTTGTGATGAAATAACATGACTGGAATTGACGAAGTTATTTTGTACGATAACAAGGTAAAAAACGTAGCTATATCCATAGTTACAGCGAGGCTTTTTAACAAAGTTAGCGTGCAAAAGAACGAGTTAAAACGCTTAGGTTATCTCATTACGATCCCTTAAAAAAAATGGAAAATGTACCTGCCAATTAAGGTTGAAAATACAGGCAAAAATAAGTGCTTCCTTATTTGAAAAAACTATCCAAATATTTCAATAATGAGCCTCGCCAAATATGTTAAAACTTTACAAACCAAAAATCATTATTCACAATAACAAAATTTTAGTTGGCAAATACGCATTTTTCCTGTAATTTTATAAACAAAATTTTAGTGAATTCATATACTAAATGAATGATTATGAATAACAAATTTATTATTATCATTTTTTTTGTGCTATCGTTAGTAATTTTTAGCATTATCTCATCGAAAAACAAAAAGCTCAAGACATCAAAATTTATTTCTTTATTATACATATTTGTTTCCGGCATCCTTATTGGTGCAGGTGGTTTTCTCGGTAATAAACATTTGTTGGTATTATCTTATTCTATGGTATTTTATTTGTTAAATGGCTGGATGTTAATTCTGGGAATACTGCATGTTTTACTTTTGAATAAATTATTGCCATGGCCTTCAGAAAAATACTTTTGGACCGAATTTTTCTTCACACTTACAATTGGATTAATAGGGGGGATCTTTCTTTTAATTGTATTTCAGATTTCAAAATTTACTGTATTCACGGGAATTAATCTTACAAGCTTATTGTTATTTATTGTACCCTATCTATTTTATGGCTATTTGAAAAGTTATTTGAACATACCAGTGAAAATACTTAGAAAGTGGCACTTTCCCGTTGACGAACATATTGAAGATCCTCTCGACAGAGAAATGGAATCGCCACTTGTGGTTGGGTTCGAATTTAAAAAAAGGGGCAAAGATGAAAACATGACCTCATTTAGGGCCAAAGCACCAAAGGAGATGGCTTTTGGAAAACTGTTTTACTATTTCATAAACGATTATAACGATAGGAACCCAGATGAGAAAATTGAATACTTGAATGAAAAAAATAAACCTGTAGATTGGATTTTTCATTTTAAGCCCAAATGGTTCAGCAGAATCCGCTATATCGATCCTGAAGAAACAAACAGTTTCAATTTAATAAAAGAAAATTCGGTAATTCAATGTAAACGTATAATCGAAAAATAAAATGGACAACGAAAAGATAAATCTTCCTGTTAATTGGATCGATGGGATGAAAGTAAATAAAAATCATTTTATTGCCACCGATAACAATATTGCACAGCAAGTAAAAAATACCTATTTGTCATTTATCAACCCATTTAATTATGGGATACTTTTACAGCAGGAAGCCAATCTTAATCCGTTGAAAATATTTGTTGACATTGACAATCAGGATTATGTACATGTAAAAATTTTAAATTGCAGTGCAATTACACGCGGTGGTTCCAGAATAGAAATCCAGAACAATTATTTTTCTGAAAATGATTTGCACGAAGCGATGCCGCAAACCAAGATAGACATTGAAAATACAAACAATAAGGTTTATTATATTTCACTAACGGTAAACTCATTTGGCAGAGTTCCCTATGGAATACCATCTCCTGAAGAAAACCCTCCAAGATTGCCCAATGTTTTGCCCGCTTATAGCCTGTCCGTTCATAATGTTGACGAAAAAAACACCATTCCAAATGAAAATTCATTAATAATTGGGAAATTGATTTTTAATGAAAACAAACCCGAAATTGATGAAAACTATATTCCCCCTTGCCAGACAATCTTCAGCCATCCCAGACTTGTTGAATACCATGCACAACTTATAAAAGTTATGGGACAGATTGAAATTGATACAATTAATATTCTGCGCGGGATAAAAGACAGAAAGCAAAATACAAATATTGCAGGCACTGTTGGTGAAGTTTCGGATTCAATTCTCAGCTTTCTAAGCGTACACATGGTTGCATTCAGGAAAATTGCAAAATATCACCCTCCTGTTTTTATTTTTGAACAAATGGCTTCCCTTGCCAGGATTATTAACAACTCGATAAATAAACAATCGTCTGCCAATAAAGAAGAGCTATTAAATTATATCCAGGATTGGAGTACCTTGAAACAAGGGGCATTTGAAGAAATGTTGGTTAAAGCAATAGAGTACAAGTATGACCACAACGATATTAATGAATCGATCAATAGCATGGCACCTTTTGTGAATGCAATTTCAAAAATTTATAACACACTGAGCAATCTTGATTTTATAGGGAAGAAAAAAGACCGTCATATTTTTGTTAAAGAACAAAAAGAAAAGCCAGGAAACAGCTTTCTGGTAGATTAATTATTTGTTTAATTATTAAAATTTCAATTATGGACCCATTAAATAAACAAGAACGTACAGAAGCTTTTATAAAAACGCTGGCAATTTTTTTATTGGCTGTTATTGTTGTAGCAATTCCAATGTATTATGCTTTTCGCTTACCCGAAAAAGAAAAAACTTTGAATCAGAAAGAGTACAACAACCTCAATGCTGAATTGAAAGAGATTAGCAATTTTGAGCAAAATTTTTTAATCAAAACAGATTCTGCTATCTCTCTTTTTAATGCGTATAAAATTGAAGAAGATGAGTTGGCCCGGGATAAATTACGTCTTCGTTATTCAAGTACTACAAATGAAATGGAAGATTATCTTAAAGAAATAAGCGACGACACGATAAAATCCAATTTATACAACAATATTATTTTTACCTATAATAATTTGTTCAGTGCCTGGGCAGAAAAAAATGAATTACAGTCACAACTGGATGAATGTAAGAAAACGAATCAAAGCCAAAGTCTCGAAATTACTAAAAAAACAAAAATAGTTGCTCAGGAGAAAGAAAAAACCATTAAGGAAAAAGAAATTGATTTGATAAAAAAAGCACTTGATACACATAATGGAAGTATAAGGTTAGCCGCTGCAGAAATTGGCTCAACAGAACGAAAATTAAAAAAGCGGATGAAAGAGTTAGGCATTGCAAATTAGAGTTATTCAACATTTTTACAGTTAATTTTGTAAGTTCAAACTGATTTCAGAAAACATAAATTCAAAAACGTTAATGTGTTGATATTCAGTTTTATGAAATTTTGATATTTCTCTCGTCCAGGAATTATCCATTCTTTTAACTAATTGATTATGTTGATTATAAAAAAATCCTCTGAAATCAGTTTAAGCTTACCTAATCACTTCAAACGTGTGGATCAATCATATTCAGGGAATTAGTTCATGGTAAATAGTGATAAAATACAAAAAGCTATTCAAAATATTTTCTACGATATTAAGGCAGAGGCATTAATAGGAGATTTAATAGAGAATGGACTCGAAAGCGAAGATTTTATAACTATTCAGAAGGGTATATTTAAACGCAAGTATGCTCGCGATATTGATTATACAAAAGAGTTAAAATTTGAGAATGGGCAAAAAGTAATTGGATTTTATTTAAACCGCGACGGACTCTACGATTCGCTCCCTGAAGGGCTATTTCATGAAAAGGCCGAAAAATCATTAAAAGAATTTGATAAAATCTCAGAAGGTTCAAAAAAACTAAAGGCGGAAGAGAAAGCTGCGAGAGAATTTTTTCTCCCTTTTGAAAATGAAATTATTTTTCAACGAATTCAACTTGAATTAGAAGAAAGAAAAGTCTTGTCCCGGTTTAGCGAGAACCTTTTTGATGATATCTACCCTGAATTCTGGAATTTGGATAAATCGTTAGACAGGAAGTATATTTCGCGGATGGTTTTGTTATTGCATTTTTCTCATAAAATTGTTGGCAATTGTGAACTTACCGCAAAATGTTTAGAAACAGTTTTGGAAGAAAAAGTTAGTGCCCGGCTTGTGAGTTCAAAGGATTTACAGAAGGGGGAAATTAACAAAAGCACCACTTCGACAAAAAACTGTTTGCTCGGTGCCAATAAATTGGGTGTTGACTTTATTTGTGGTGATAAATTTGAAAAAGCAGGTAAAACAATGGAATTCAACATTGGTCCACTTAAAAATACTAATGTCGATGAATGTTTGGAAAATGGTTCTGTCACAAAATTTTTGAAATGCTTTTTTAATTATTTTATACCTGTTGAACTTGAAGTAAAATCGAATATACTTGTTGATCTAATAAATCAGGATTTTGTTTTAGGAAGAACGGGGGAAGGAACTGTATTGGGCTTTGAATCAGCAATTTAAAAGAATTACTAAAAATTAGTTTGATGAATAACGCTTATTACACTTTGCCATTACAACTGGCTCGAATAAGCCAAAAGAAGGAGCATCCCAAATGCACATTATATGAATCTGTTGCTGCAATGGTACATCTAATTTCTGTTACTTATTTTGGCGAATGTAAACACGACGGTACTTTTGGATGTGAAATTTGGGAGCACGATTTCGAGAATATTGCTAATTCTCAAATCTATCGGGAGCATTTAATGAATTCAATTCAAAAAACGATTATAAAACAGGAACAACGGTTGACAAATATTAATGTTGATATACAAATAGAACAGATTGATTACAGATTATTTCAGCGAAGGATTAAAAGCAGGATTATACTGAAAGTATTCGGGACAATGGTAACAACTAATGAATCTTTTTCTTATACCGACCAGTTTTTTATAGGTCCGTTATCGTATTATTAAACGACTATGCAAGAAAGTAAAGAAAAAATAAGTAGCCGGATGATTAAAAATGCTTCTCGTGTTTGGGGTTTCCCTGATACACAAGCAGCGAGTTCGTTCGACCCTTTTGTGGGAATGATACTTGGCGCACTTTCAAATGAACTGGCAAAAATTTCAAACGACATAAATTCAATCGAATCAAGGGTACTTGAAAAATTGGTTGAACTGTTGACCCCGGAACCCATCACCGGCCCTTTTCCTGCCCATGCAATTTTCAGGGCAAAACCTGTTGAACCATCTTTCATCCTCGACCCAAATTACCAATTCTACATAAATAAAAGATTTGTAATCCCCGGAGAACATAATGCCGATGAGAAACCTGTTTTCTTTACACCGGCAGGAAATTATAAATTATTTAATGGTGATATTAAATATTTAGTTTCTCCTTCCAAAATATTTAAATTTCAAGAAGAATTGGACAAAGATATTGTTGGTTTAGGGCGGTTTGATAAATTGCAAAAAACTTCCGAAATATGGTTTGGCTTGGAATTTCATGATGATGTTAAGTCAATTGAAGGTCTCTCCATTTGTTTCGAACTGCGAAACGAAGCTTATGAAAATAGCTTTTACAAATCGTTGGATAAAGGAAAATGGACGATTAATGGACAATCGGTTAAATTCTCTCAGGGTTTGTACAATGAAACCGATATGGAAGCAAATAGCCTTGATTCGCTGTTAAAAAAAGAACTGGACATAACGACCAAAGTAAGCAGCCACATTAACAGGTTTTACCATAAAAAATTTCAAACTTTGACAGGGGGGGAATTCTTATTGTCAAAATTTTCCTCGGATGAAAAATATCCTAATTCCTTGAATGATCATTTTTCACAAAAAGACCTTGCAGAAATAGAGGATAACTTACTTTGGATAAAAGTTGAGTTACCCCAAATAATACCTTCGGTAGTTCTCGATGATCTATTTTGTTCGATAAATTGTTTTCCGGCATTTAACCGGCATTTAAACGAATTCACCCAATCGTCAAGAGAATTTATCAATATTATTCCTTTGGTAACCCAGGAAATTTTCCTCGATATGAAGAAGGTAACAAGCAGCAACGGAAACACTTTTACCATAAAATCATTCTCCGGCATAAACAAAGTAAAAAACGGTACCTACATTGTAAGGCATGGTGGTGTTGGCCGTTTCGATACACGAAATGCTGCCGAAATAGTAAATTACCTGCTTGAATTATTGCGAGATGAAAGTGCAGCTTTTTCAATAATTGGTGCCGATATGATTGCCTCCGATCTAAAGGAACTGAATCAAACCATTACCCGGCTCGATCAGCGGCTCATTGAAAGTAATGTAATAAAAAAAGAAACCTCGTACTTGTTGTTAAAATCACATCCTGAAGATGAAACCCTTTTTGTGGAATTCTGGACAACCAACGGTGAATTTGCGAATAGGATTAAAAGTGGGGAGAAACTTTTTGTTTACGATGGAAGCGACCTTTTGCCCGAAAGTGTAGCAATTATTACACCAACCGTTGGGGGGCGCGAAAATATGGAAACCGAGGAGAGGGTAAATGCTTATCGGAAAGCACTTCTTTCGCATGGAAGGGTGGTTACCAAAGAAGATATTAAAGCACTTTGCTTCGAGCACTTTGGAAACCTGCTTAAAAAGGTAGAGATAAAAAAAGGATTACAAACTGGAAAATCTACCGATGTTGGATTTATTCAAACCCTCGACATTTTTCTCACACTAACAAAATCTACCGATGAGTTAGATAAAGAGGAATTACAATTTCTAAAAAACGATCTGTTAATAAAGCTGGAGGAACAATCGGCAAATATATTGCCTTATAGATGTTTTGTTGACAGTAAAGAATAATTCATGAGTCCAGTCCAAAAACACATAAAATCAAAAAAGTATCTTTTGGTAATATTTTCATTTTTCTCAATTAGCTGATGCTCAGGCATCACCAAATATCGAAAAATAAAAATCTCATCCAAAATCTTTCTTTTTATGAAAATCCTCTGTTTTTAGACTGGACTCATTCATGAAAAAATTATACGCTAAATTTTAGTTTTTTAGCACTTATCAATTTCAAAAACAACAGAAATTATTATTCCCTAAATATTTTGTAATTTCTACCGTAAATGCTTTATAATTAACGAAATAATTTGTAAATTACTTAGTTTTGTTTTTAACTGTTAAATATTATGAAACTTGCAGTTGTATATTTCATTGTTGCATCAGTATTAATTGGGTGCGCTTCACAAAAACGAGTGCAAACTACTTCTCCTAAAACGAAATACACAATTGACGATTCGATTAAAGAACAGAAAACTGTTCATCCGATTGATTCCACAATGAATAAAATAAAAATCCATGTGGTTCAAAAAGGTGAGAACCTATCTGTTATTGCAATAAAATATGGAGTTTCGGTTCACGATATTATTAAAGCCAATAATATTAAAAACCCCAATTTTATTCAGATCAACCAAAAATTGATTATTCCTGAAGGAAAGAAAAATTAAGAAAAACCATTTAATTCTAAGTTGGAGCGGGAAAATGCGGAATCTCGTGGCGAGCCATGAGAAATTATTTGATCAAAACGAAAACGCCAAAGTTTCTTCCTCAAAAAGGGTAATTCCTTCGCAAGAGAAGTTCCCTTTTGATTTACACTTCCCAGCTTTTACACTTTGGATTTTACCCTGACTGATTTTTAAAATAATCCCAGATAAAACCAATCGCAGTTGGAGATCGAAATCAATGGCTCCAATATAAACTTCTCCAAGCCTAATTTCAATTTTAGGATGGTGCACCGAAGTAATTGTATGCTCAAGCAGAGGCACCATAAAAACCTCATCGTCACCAAATTCTTCAACATTTAAAAACTTTTGCACTTCGCTGAATTTTCCCCAGGCACGTTCAAGAATATCTTTTAAACGCATATCTAACAATTTAGAGCTGGTTACCAACACTTCATTCAAGGTATTTTTCCATTTTAAACGCGGTTCTTTTCTTTGAATTTCATTTTTCAGATGAACTATTTTATCCTGGATTTCAATTTCGGAAAACTTCTCGGAATGAAAATCGGGGTGCCTGAAAAGTTGGTTTAATGTTATCTTTTCATAATTCATTTTAATTCTTATTTAGTGCTTCTTCAAAAACTATATATTTTTTGAGTGGTTTCTTAGAAAGCGTCAAAAACAAGGCTTGTAAAATCTTGAAAATCAAAGAGTTTACTTTCGTAAATGACTGTTTTCAAGATGAGCATAACGCAGTTATTGACATTTTCTAAGAGACGCTATTTAACGTTTGTACACCTTCATCAGGAATATATTTCAGGTGTATTTTGTTTTGAACTACTTCTGAATCGCTATTTGTAACTGTCTGGGTTCCCACATCCCAAACTGGTTTTAAATTAACTTTAACATCATTTTCACCAATATATTTTTTCTTTTTCCCGGAGTTCAATTTTCTGCCAAATAAACCACCGAGCAATCCGGCAATTAGCACTCCACCGCCCCAATAAACCCAGGGCGGCACTGCACTTTTATCCTGGATCTGTATTACAATCGTTGAACCTGCCTTCACACGCTGGCCGGGTTGTATATCCTGCCCCGTAACAACTCCAGCCGATTGGTGCGTATTCCGAACAAAATCCTGTGCATAATTCAACTTTTTTTCTTTCTGTAATGTCTTGAAAAGTTACAACAACACCTAACTGTTTATTATGTATTAATGTATGTAGTGACTTACCGACTAATTCCTTTTCTTCAAAGCCAAGCATTTTACAAGTAGCTGAATTAATAAATGATACTTTTCCATTTGCATCTAATCCATAAATACCTTCATTAGCCGAGTTTAAAATTAGCTGTGTTTTATCATAACTGAAAGTAATTTCTTTTTGCGAAAAAAGAAAAGAAACAAAAGAAAAGTCGCCCTTCAACTTCGGCATCCTGCCTCTGGTTCAGGTAAGAGCGGACTTCCTTGTCCGCAAGATTTTATGTACAGTCTTTTATGTTATGAAATTTTTTACAGTTACCTAGAAACTTAATTTATTGCTTCAATATTAATCCTCTCAAAC
>JAKIST010000115.1 GCA_021648495.1 Draconibacterium sp. | reverse complement strand
AAAGCTGTTTAGGGTTTGTGAAGAAATAACATGACTGGAATTGACGAAGTTATTGTGTGCGATAACAAGGCAAAAAACGTAGCTATAGCCATAGTTACAGCGAGGCTTTTTAACGAAGTTAGCGTGCAAAAGAACGAGTTAAAACGGTCAGGTTATTTCATTACAATCCCTTAATTAAAATTATTGAAAATGAAAACAGTAAACTATTCGGAATTAAGGAATAAACTAAAATCTAATCTTGATATGGTTTGTGAAGACCATGAAACATTAATCGTTCATCGCCCGGGAGGGAAAAGCGTTGTAATGATATCGCTGGATGAATATAATTCGCAAAAAGAAACGGAGTATTTATTAAGTTCAGAAAAAAATAAAAAAAGACTTTTGAATTCAATACGAAATGTGGAGTTAGGAAATATTGAAGAACATGATTTAATTGAACCATAATGAAAAAATTATGGGACGAATCTGCCTGGAACGACTATTTGTATTGGCAGAATACTGATAAAAAAATTCATCAAAAAATTAACGAACTAATAAAAAGTTGTGATAGAACCCCCTTTTCAGGAATTGGGAGACCAGAATGCTTAAGAGGAAATTTATCTGGTTACTGGTCGCGAAGAATAAACAAAGAACATCGTTTAGTTTATAAAGTTGAAAACGAAATAATTAGCATTATCCAATGTAGATTTCATTACAAACAATGAACAACCAACTTAAATACGGAAAAATATCGCTACGCCCACTGGAACCCGAAGATATTGAGCTACTTTACCAATGGGAAAACAACATTGAAATTTGGGAAGTGAGCAACACAAAAACGCCTTTCTCGAAACACATTCTCGCACAATATATATTAGAATCGGCCAAAGATATTTACGAGACAAAACAACTTCGATTGATTATTCAAAATGAAGATTTAAAACCCGTTGGCGCAATTGATTTGTTCGACTTTGACCCCTACCATTTACGTGCTGGCGTTGGAATTTTAATTCATAATAACACGGACAAAAACAAAGGTTATGCAACTGATGCGCTAAAAGCACTTTCAAGCTATACTTTCGAAATACTAGGATTAAAACAACTTTATGCGAATATTACAATCGATAATGTTAACAGTATTAAACTCTTCAAAAATTCGGGTTTTATGAAAGTGGGCATAAAAAAAAACTGGCTCAAAACTACGGCAGGGTGGAAAGATGAAATTCTTTTTCAAAAAATATTAAGCTAAAAAATGAACACCTACATTTTCCGGGTGTGGCGAATTCTCACGTGGTGATACCCATGGTGCGATTCGCCATTCATTTTTTCTGCGAATTGCTCCGAAGGTTCCACCGGCTCCCACGGAGAATCACTTTGTGAGAATTCGCTGCACCCGAAAAATCAACTAAAACCTTGTCCGTCAATTCTACAACGTTCGGAGAAAACAGGAATTTCAGGTAAATATGAAGAGCTGTTTTTTACGTAATCAATTTCGCAGGCAAAGTGTTGCAGGCCATTTGAAACAACCACTCTTTCAACGCGCAATGCCATATTATAACGAACTACCTGGTCGAAAGCATCCTGAGTAATTTTAACATTGGGGGCTTTAAATTCAGCTATTAAATGTGCTTGCCCGTTTCGCAAATAAACCAACAAATCAAAACGGCGCTGTTTTCCATTCACTATAATTTGTTTTTCAACAGCCATTAAAGTTTCAGGATATTTTTTCTCGTTCTTTAAATACTGTATAAAATTCTGGCGTACCCACTCTTCAGGTGTTAACACCACAAATTTCTTTCTAATCGAATCGAAAATTAATTGTTTTCCCTCTTCAATTTTGGTACGAAAAGTATATTCCGGTAAATTCAATTTTTGCATTATCAAATATTTAAAATACTAAGCAACCCGTTTTGGCTGATGTAAACTAAAAATGTACATTTGTGACGGCCTTAAACGAAGATAGTTTTGTTTTTCAAAGGTATAATTTATTGTAATATGAAGACAAAAAAAGATATAGTTGACAATTGGCTCCCACGATACACCGGCAAAAAGATAGAAGATTTTGGCAAATACATTTTACTTACCAATTTTCAGGATTATGTTGAACGATTTGCCCAACGATTTGAGGTTTCGGTAGATGGTGGCGACAAAAATATGCCCAATGCAACGGCAGAAGGAATTACGATAATAAACTTTGGAATGGGTAGTCCAAATGCCGCTACAATTATGGATTTATTAAGTGCGACAAAACCTCTCGGAGTACTTTTTTTAGGAAAATGTGGCGGACTAAAACGCAAAAATAAACTGGGCGATTTAATCCTTCCCATTGCCGCCATTCGCAGCGAAGGAACTTCTGCCGATTATTTACCGCTTGAAATTCCGGCCTTACCTGCATTTAACCTACAACGTGCAGTATCCCATATTCTCCGAAATTCGGAAAAGGATTACTGGACAGGAGTGGTTTTTACGACCAACAGGCGCGTTTGGGAATACGACAACCGTTTTAAAAAATACCTTAAAAAAACACGGGCAATGGCCATCGACATGGAAACAGCAACACTTTTCACCGTTGGTTTTGCCAATCAGATCCCTACCGGAGCATTGTTGTTGGTTTCGGATCAACCTATGATTTCGAGTGGTGTAAAAACCACAGCGAGCGATAAAAAAGTATCATCCCAATTTGTTGAACTGCACCTCGACACAGGTATCAAAGCACTATTTGAAGTTAAAAACAATGGTCTTTCAGTAAAACATTTAAGATTTTAGGATGGAATTTGGAGCAATTTTACAAAACCTGAAAAAGGGGATTTACCATCCTATATATTTATTGCAAGGAGAAGAACCCTATTATATTGATGAAATTTCGAATTACATTGAAAAAAATGTTTTAACCGAAGCAGAACGTGGATTCAACCAAACTGTTTTCTACGGTAAAGATTCTGATGCAATGACCATCGCCGAAAGTTCCATGCGCTTCCCAATGATGGCAAATAAACAAGTGATTATTGTTAAAGAAGCACAAACCTTAAATAAAATCGAAATTTTAGCTTCGTATGCCGAAAAACCACTCGCATCAACAATTTTGGTACTGAATTATAAATACAAAAAGTTGGATTCGAGAACGAGGTTGGCAAAGTTTATAAAAAAAAATGGGGTTATTTTTACTGCTGACAAAATTCGTGATTACAAACTTCCCGACTGGATTAACGTTTACCTTGCACAAAGGAATTTCAGTATTACACCGCAAGCTGCACAAATATTAACGTCGTATTTGGGAACAAATTTAAGCAAAGTAGCCAACGAACTAAATAAACTTGTAATTGCAGTAAAAGACACCAACAAAATAACCCCTGAACACATCGAGAAAAATATCGGGCTAAGCAAAGACTTTAATATTTTTGAATTGCAAAATGCCTTGGGAGAAAAAAATATATTCAAAGCAAACCAAATTATTCAATATTTTGGAAGCAACGAAAAATTAAACCCTATTCAAAAAACAACTTCTTCTCTTTATTCTTACTTTTCCAAAATATTTAAATACCATTTTTTGAAAGATAAATCGGATAGGAGTGCGGCATCACAATTGGGTGTTCATCCCTATTTTGTTAAAGATTATGTTTCGGCAGCAAGAAAATACTCGCCAACAAAATTGTACGAGATAATAGGTATTTTGCGAGAATACGATATGAAAAGTAAAGGTTTTGGTGTTTCAACAATGGTAAATGCGGCAGAATTACAAAAAGAAATGATTTACAAAATACTACATTAGCATGATTACATGGTTAATTATTGGAGTTACGGCACTTGTTTCATACATGGCTTTTCAGAACTCCGCATTAATGAACAAATTGCAGTTTAACGCTGCAAAAATTATTCACAAAAAAGAGTATTACCGATTGGTTTCGCACGCTTTTATACATGCCAACTGGACACATTTGCTCGTTAATATGTTTGTGCTGTACTTCTTCGGTAGAAATATAGAAGCCTATTTTGGATACTATTTTGGCAACCGTGCAATTGCCTATTATTTATTGCTCTACTTTGGCGGAATACTGGCATCCAACATTTGGAGTTTAATTAAACAGCAAAACAACTACTATTACAATGCCGTTGGTGCATCGGGCGCAGTATCGGCAGTTTTGTTTGCCGCTATTTTCTTCAATCCGTGGGAGAAGTTGTACCTGTTTGCAATCGTTCCCATTCCAGGAATTTTATTTGCCGTAGGATATTTATTTTATTCCTATCAAAAGGGTAAGAAAGGCAACGACAATGTTGCCCACGATGCCCACTTTTTGGGAGCTATTTTTGGTTTTATTTTTCCTATTTTGTTGAAGCCGGATTTATTGGGGCAGTTTATTGAAAAGCTGTTTGCATTTATGTAACAAAAAAATATTCACAAATTCAAAATGGATTTTCTCATAATAAACGGTAAAATTATACAAAGGGAAGATGCAAACCTTACGTATCTTTTTTTTGATGAACCAGTTATTTTATCTCAAAAAATTTGGTTTGGTTTTGGTGGGATTCCATTGTTCACTGAAAATATCGATTTTCTCTGTCGGCAATTAAATACATTCAATATTGAAACTCCTAAATTCCTGAAAAATACCAGGGAACTTTTTAGGATCTCGAAACGAATGTTGAATAAAAATAAATTTTTTAGATCGGGGATTATAAATATACAACTGTTTGTACATCTTTCAAAAATAAATTATGTGATAACCAGTAGTAGTTTTGCCGAATTTGAATTTCCAATTTCAAAACAGGGCTTACTAATTAATTTTGCCGAATTACAAAAATACCAGGGAGACAAACTTGCACGCTTTTCATTTTATAACCGTACCAGATGGAAGATCGTTGAAGTGCAACTTCGTGGGTCCTCTTCTCAAAATTCAATTATTACAAATGAAAAAGAGATGATTTGCGAAGGAATTGCCTCCAATATTTTTATGGTGAAAGACAAGGTATTAATTACTCCTTCCATTGAAAGTGGCTGTTTTGAAGATACAATTCGCAATCCAATTTTAGACGTTGCAAGCAAACTTCAATTAAAATATATTGAAATCTCAAACATTAAAAGAGAACGTATTTTTGAAATGAACGAGGTGTTTTTAGCCAGCGAAGAACATGGTATTCAATGGGTTTTGGGAATTGAGAACAAACGGTTTGTTCATCAAATATCGGCACAGATTAATGACAAGATAAATGATTATTTGAAAGAGAAGATAAAAAGGGATTGATGTAAATTTTGAGAAATTGATGGAAGTTTTTTATTACTGAAAACTGCAACTGATTTCTTTTCTTCAATTCTCCCTTCGGGGAGATGCCGTAGGCAGAGGGGTGTTTACTGCGACTGAGACTGAAAACTGCGACTGGAAATTAATTCAATGTTGGATTTTCGGGAAAGTTCTCCCAAATAGCGTACCTGTTTCCAGCTTTTTTCACAAATTCAGTCCACGATATTTCGTCAAATTCCCGCATAACGGCAGCTTCTTCAACATCGGTAACCAACCACGAATCAACCTTTAATTCCTCTTCCAACTGACCGCTGTCCCAACCAGAATAACCCAGGAAAAAATGAATATCGGAAGGCCGGATTATACCAGAAGTAATTTGAGCTTTTAATACATCAAAATCGCCGCCCCAATACAAATCGCCCAGTATATTTATGCTTCCCGGGAGTTTTTTACCGAGTTTGTGAATGTAATAAATGGAGTCGGTTGCAACCGGACCGCCAAGAAAAACCTTTGCATCGAATTCGGGAAAATCGGGAAATACGTCCTGTATTTCAAAATTTATCTCTTTGTTCAAAATAAAACCAACCGAACCTTTGTCGCTGTGAGCTACTAAAAACACTACTGAACGGCTAAAGTAATTGCCGGGCAAAAACGGTTCCGCAATTAATATCCTGCCTTTTTTAGTCGGAACATTATTCGTTTTAATCCTGAATATATCGAGATTTTCCTTCATTCCAGAAGCAAGTTAAGAAATTTAAACTATCCATCAAATACTTACAATTGTACAACGGTAAAAGTTCAATGATTATTTGAGATTGATTCTACTATTTTGCTTCTTCAACAACAATAAACACGTCTTCATCGGGTTTCGACATGTAATATTGTTCGCGGGCAAATTTTTCCAATTCATCAACACCCGACTTCAAATCTTCCAATTTTTGTTTATCCGATTCAATTCGAGCTTTGTAATATACTTTTTGTTGAGTGAGTTCCTCGAGGCGGTTTTTATTTTGCTGATGAGAAACAATGCTGTTTTCATCAAAAAAGAATATCCAGGCCAAAAACAGAATAATAGCTATTAAATATTTATAACTTGCTATTTTTGAAACTTTACCTTTTACTTCTTTTTTATTCATTGTCAAATTTATTCAACAAAAATAGAATTAATAAAGCGCAAAAAAAAGGGCTAAAAAAATTCAGCCCTTCATTTATAAACAATATGTCGTTCATTTATTCTTCGTCAGCCCGAAAACTTGGATAAGAATAATTTATAGGGGGTACAAATGTTTCTTTGATCGTGCGAATTGAAGTCCATCGTAAGAAGTTGAAAATAGACCCCGCTTTATCGTCCGTTCCCGATCCACGAGCGCCACCAAAGGGTTGTTGTCCAACAACAGCCCCGGTTGGTTTATCGTTGATATAAAAATTACCCGCCGCATTATCTAAACGTTTTGTAATTTTTTCGATGTTGTACCTGTTTTGAGATAAAACTGCACCTGTTAAGGCATAAATTGAGGTCTTATCCAAAATCTCTAAAGTTTCATCTAATTTTTCGTCGTCGTAAACAAAAACAGTCAATACCGGTCCGAATAATTCTTCAACCATTGTTACATAATCTGTTTTTTTGGCTTCAATAATTGTAGGTTCAATAAAGTAACCCACCGATTTATCGCATCCTCCACCAAATATTACCTCGGCATCTCCGTCTGCTTTTGCACGGTCAATAAAACCTTTCAATTTATCGAATGATGATTCGTCGATTACAGCATTTACGAAATTGGTAAAATCTTCGGGCGGTCCCATTTTAACAGTTGCCAATTCTTTGCCCAAACGCTTTTTAGTTTCAGCCCAAATACTTCGTGGAACATAGGCGCGCGAAGCCGCTGAACATTTTTGCCCCTGATATTCGAAAGCACCTCGTAGCATAGCAATTGCCAATGTTTGTGGACTGGTCGTATTATCTGCAAAAATGAAATCTTTTCCACCGGTTTCACCCACAATGCGCGGGTACGATTTGTATTTATAAATGTTGTCGCCAATTATTTTCCAAATGCTTTGGAATACCTCTGTTGAACCAGTAAAGTGAATTCCTGCAAAATCAGGGTGGGTTAAAACCACTTTGGCAACAACCGGTCCCGATGCAAAAACAAGGTTGATTACACCATCGGGCAAACCAGCCTCTTTAAAAATATCCATAATCACCCCGGCTGAATAAACTGCAGTTTTCGAAGGTTTCCAAACCACAACATTACCCATTAAAGCTGGGGCAGCCGGCAAATTCCCTGCAATTGATGTAAAGTTGAATGGAGTTAAGGCAAACACAAACCCTTCCAACGGCCGGTACTCGTTGTAATTCCACATACCCGCAGCCGATTCTGGCTGAATTTTGTAAATATCAGTCATAACCTGAACACCAAAACGGATAAAATCAGCGAGTTCGCACACCGCATCAATCTCTGCCTGAAACGCATTTTTTGATTGGCCCAACATGGTTGCAGCATTAATTTTTGCGCGGTACGGGCCTGTTAATAAATCAGCAGCTTTCAGGAAAATTGAAGCCCTGTGTTGCCAAGATAGGTTTTTCCATTTTTCTTTGGCAGCCAAAGCCGCATCAATTGCCATTTCAACGTGGCTCGAATCACCTTGGTTGTAATAGCCTAAAGTATGTTCAATTTCGTGGGGGGGGCACATTTTTATTTTACGGTCGGTAAAAACATCTTTGCCTCCAATAACCATTGGAAGTTCAATCTCTTTCGAACGTAGCTCATTAATCCTTGCTTTTAATTCAACCCGCTCAGGAGAACCCGGGGCGTAGCTCAAAATCGGTTCGTTTTTTGCGATCGGAGCTTTAAAAAATCCTTTTGGCATAATATTATGTTTTAATTTGTATTTATTCTACTACAAAATTAAAGAATCCCAATCGCAAAAATCATAACAAAAATCATAACAAAAATCAGTGACAGTAAAAATTGTCAATTCGCAAGCCCTTCATTTTCAATTCATTTTTATCAACAATAATTAAAACAAAACAAATGTCACTTTTTTGAAATTTTACAACTACAATATTTTAAAATACTTTCAAAAAGTATATATTCAATATTGTACCCTCAATAATAGCTTTGCAGAGTTGTCAATTTATTATTTAAAATTACTGTTGTCCGTTAAAGATGAAAATATTGAAACAGATTGCTTCACTGCGTTCGCAATGACCTAAATATAAAGTTCTTATAATTTGGAACTTCCGTCATTGCGAGTGGCCACCCAATTTTATTGGGCATAATAAGTAAATAACAGCAGCAGAATGCCCTGAAGGGGCTATATAATCTAGCCCAGGGCAAACGAGGAACGAGTGCCGCCCTGAGTTTGAAGTGAAAGATGAAAATCGACCGCGGTATAATTTTGATTAGAGATGAACTCTTTTTCGGTCGAAATTGAACAAATTTACAAATAAACAAAAATACTGATGTACAGATAGTTACAAAAATCTGTCATTGGCAGTGTAACGAAGCAATCTCAAAACTTTTAACGGACACCAATGATTTAAAATATTGTTTAAGAAATTCTTGACAGAACATTCATCCATTGAACAAAAAAATATCCACCATCGAATAATCAAATTCCAAACGGGAAAAACTCTTCTTTTGTTTGAAATTTCAACACTGAAAATTGATTATTAGGGATTACCTTTTTTCTGATTTAATTCCTGTTCGCCGCCGAGTTCAAAATGCGATAGCCAACCAAACGATCGTAGCGCCCGGCCATATCTTTATAATAGACAAAAATCTGATAATCGTTTTCGGTTTCCCAAAAGCTGCCTTCAATATTTTTATTATCGGCAACTAATGAACCTTGAGGCACATAAACATATTGAAAATTGTAGTACCCTTGTTTCAACAATAATGTAAGCTCGTATTGACTTGTTATGAAGTTCCAGGTCATTTCGTTGCTTTTATTTGCATTCCAACCGGTAAGTGCACCAAATACATTTACAGAACCACCCAATAAAATTGTTTCCAGATTCAAACTAAAATGCACAAATGTATAGTCGGATTCCAAATCAGGATCCATTACTTCCCTGTCCTGGCTTTCAACCACATATTTTCCATTCATCTCCTTGTATGAAAAAAACTTCTGGTTGGCACGCACTTCATCTGTCATTAATGTTTTGTGGAAATAGGGTCGATGAAAATCGGTTGACAACACATTCTCGCCAGGAATACGATTAGTGCGAATATCGAAATACCGAAATTCGTTTCCTGCCTCGAAAACATTCTCGCGGTTGTAATCGTAAACCAACGCTTTATCTTTAATAAAAAGTGGTTGTAAATCGCGAATTGCATTGTCCCAGCGGTTATTTTGCATTATTACTACTTTCACCTCTTCGCGAGGATTATTTATCTGTAAATTATCATGATAAATGGTAAAATCAACTTCCTGGTTTTCACCTTTAAATGCATCTAAAGTTGCCCTGCGCACTGTTCCTACAATATTCACCATGGGTTCAACTACATAAAAACGTTGCGTAATAATTACCTTTTCCTTGTCGTTATCTTCGTAAACCAATAATACATAATTCCCCGAAAGGTTAAACTGTACATTTTCGTTGGGTAAAAACAACTGATAGTTGATATATTTAAAAGTAGTATTAAACGACACTTCATAATCATCAACAGGGTTTTCAGTAAAACCATCCAAATAATCTGCCTGGGCCAAAAAACTTTCGTTCCAATCAGCATCACAATGAATAATTGTGTAATAGTAGTTTTTTACTTCACCCGAAAGGTCATCGAATTTAAAAACCAGTACAGCTTCTTCATTTAAAGTCAAAACCGGATTCGATAAATCAAATCCATCACGGTGCATTAATACCGTTTTTATATTTTCATTATAAACTGCATTTTCGTAATAAAAATTTTCCTCCTGGGCAAACGCAATAAAAATGAACAAAAAGCTAAAATTTATAAACAAAATTATATTTTTCATACAATATTTTTTAATAGACTGAAAGTCAAAATTCGATATCCAATATTGCTTTGTGCAATAAGTAAAACGAACTAAAGTTTATTATTTAATTTTTTAAGCAAATAATGTTGCACAACAATAAACTTTCTATTCAATTCAATTAACGGATTTTAACAAAAACAATTGTAGCTATAAAGTGTAATTTTACCAAAACTATTTTTGCAAATATTCAAAACCTAAATCAAATAAAAAGTCAAACATAAACAAAAAATCTCTTCTATTAGCATGGTAACATATTGATACATTTATATATATAAACATTCCAAATTATAATACTTCGTTGTGAAAAGCCAATTAATTATTTACTTTTGCCCACTTAAAATTAACACTATTCGAGTTAAATATGTCAGAAACTATTAAGTTAAGGAAAGGGCTGAATATTAAGCTAAAAGGAAGTGCAAGCAAAGAATTGGAAACCTTAGCTGTTCCACTAACCGTTGCACTTAAACCTACTGATTTTCCGGGACTTATTCCAAAATTATTAGTAAAAGCTGATGCGGTTGTTAAAGCCGGAGATGCTCTATTTTACGACAAATACCACCCTGAAGTACTTTTTACTGCTCCTTTTGGAGGAAAGGTTATTTCTATAAACCGTGGCGAACGTCGTAAAGTTTTGGAAGTGGTTATAGAAACGGATAAAAATGCAGGTTCGCTTGAATTTGCAAAAGGCGACCCAACTGAATTGTCGGGAGACGAAATTAAGGACCAACTTTTAAAAAGTGGTTTGTGGCCGTTTGTAAAAAAACGCCCTTACGGAATTATCGCATCTCCTGGCGAGAAACCTATTTCAATTTACATCTCTACATTCGACACTGCGCCCTTGGCACCCGATTACAATTTTGTACTTGAAGGTCAAATGGATACATTCCAAACCGGAATTAATGCTTTGGCGAAATTGACCAGTGGCAAGGTAAATTTGGGAGTGAACGAAAATTCTATTTTCACATCGGTAAAAAATGTAGTGGTAAATTCATTTTCAGGGCCGCATCCAGCCGGGAACGTAGGTATTCAAATCCATAACACTGCACCACTTAACAAAGGCGATGTAGTTTGGACAGTAAATGTTCAGGATGTACTTTTTATCGGCCGTTTATTCGAAACCGGTAAAGTAGATTTTACCAAAATATTTGCTTTAACCGGTTCGGAAGTTGAAAACCCAAGGTATGTAAAAACTGTTTTGGGTGCGCCTGTTTTGTCTGTTACCAATGGCAATTTAAAAGCAGCCGGGTACAAACAACGCATTATAAGCGGTAATGTTTTAACCGGAACAAAAGTTAAAACAGAGTGTTATCTTGGTTTTTACGATTCGCAGGTTTCTGTAATCCCAGAGGGCGACAACTACGAATTTATGGGTTGGGCAACTTTAGGTACTTCAAAATTCAGTGCTTCAAAAACTTTCATGGCCAGTTTATTCCCTAAAAAAGAATACGAGCTAAATGCG
>JAKIST010000114.1 GCA_021648495.1 Draconibacterium sp. | reverse complement strand
TCTTTTGCTTTTTATCTTCTTTGCTAAATCTTTGTATAAACATGGCTATACGCAAATTTATCAAGTTGCTAAAAACCAAAAAAACTTCGTTAAATTTGAAGCATTTATTATTTTACAAAGCCTTAGCTATGGCGAGGCTTTTTAACGCAGTTAGCGTGCAAAAGAACAAGTCGGAATGATTAAGTTATTTTGCAACAATACCTTGGCTACTCCTGAAGTATTTTAATGAGCCCTCACTGCCTCTCATGCATCGCATCAATGAGCTTTCAATATCTTTTGAGCTCGTTTACCCAAAAATAAAACAATTTTGGGATTGGAAGTACTTATCGAAAATAAAGGCGACCACTTCAAAAACTTTCCATATAGGTTCAAAAATAACGCATGGCAGCTGTCTCCCATTAATGATCTGTTACTTTCCCCTGAATTGGACGGAAATCATACCACTACGCTAAATGGAAAGGGGAACCAATAACTGGAGATTATATTAAAGTGGCAAGGCTCACTTCAGTTTCCTCCTCCCTCCAAAAATGGCGAAAATATTATCGGGGAAGTTAAGATCGGGCTGGAGGGAGCTTAACCGCAAGAGGTTAAAATCCATCTATGAAAGCACAGTGAATGCTATTCTTTACCGTTTAAAATATGAAACATAAAGATCTATTTTATTTTACCAGTCGTTGCCTGACGTTGGATAAACACCCGTATTTCCGGGAAACAATAATTTCACGCTTTTCATCCGGCGAAGTAAACCTGGATGATTTTATTTTCCTGTGCAGCAACCAACTTGTTTTGCCTGCTATTTATCTCCATTTCAAAAAACACAATCTGCTGGATATTTTCCCGGTAGATTACAGGGAACATATTGCAGCTATTTACCTTCACAACAAAAAACGAAACCTGGATATTCTACGGCAAATTGATGAAATAAACCTAAAGTTATCGGATAAAAATATCACTCCAATTTATTTAAAAGGAACTGCCAACCTACTGGATAATGTATATTCAAATGTTGGTGAACGAATGATTGGGGATATTGATCTTTTGGCTCAGGAAAAAGATTATTTAAAATCGGCTGAACTTATTATGCAACTGGGCTATAAAACCAATGGAAAAGCCTATTACGATTTGACAAAAGCTAAACATTATCTCCGGTTGTACCGCTCCGATGTTCCCGCTGACATTGAGATTCACCGTATTCCGGTTAATATCGAATACAGTAAACAGTTTAATTCTGAATTGATTTTTCAAAACAAAAAACAAATAGCGGATAAGGTCAATTATTTTGTGCCTTCGGATGAACACAAGGCAATCCATAATTTTATTCACGCACAGTTGAGCAACCTCGGTTATGGATTCAAACAAACACCATTGCGCGATTTGTACGATATGTATTTGCTTTCAAAACGTATAGAAACAACTTCATTAATCAGGCAGGCAGAAGAAAAAAGAAAAATTACAACGTATCTGATTTTTACCATGCATATTTTTGGAATCGGGACTATTTTGGAAATAAAAGAAAACCGGGCTTCCCGTCTGTATATAAAAATCCACGACTGGTTTTTGAACCACCCCAAAATCCATCGTTGGCATATTTTATCAATTAAATTGTTTGAAGTTTTATTTATTCGATTTTTCCGGGGTGTAAGAAATATTTTTATCACAAAATCATGGGGCAGCTTCTTTAAACAAATTACCGATCCCGGTTGGTACAAAATGATTATTTACCGAGTGAGGAATTTTTATGGCAACTATATTTCAAGAAAATAAGATAAGTATGAAACGACCATGAGAAAAATTATCACACAGGAGCATTATTATCTTAAGCGAGTTACATGTGTTGCTGTTAAAAACAAACAATTATAAACAGATGAAAAACAATTTAATGTCGCACTTATTTCAAATTTTCTACGATGTTCGATGGAACTCGCTTATAATTATCCTCCTGTGTGTAAAACATTTTACATACTCGTTTCCTGAATTGTAAATACTCTTCATGTTTTGGGAGAGGTATTTTTAACTTAAGGAACTGTTTCGGAATAACCTGACCTTTTGAGCTTGTTCTATCACTCTTTAACTTCCTTGTAAAAATCCTTAAATAGCGTGCTATTCGCTAATTTTTCAAGTTGTTAAAGAACAAAATACCTTCGCTCAAATTGTTCATCTTATTACGTAACAGCCCCTAAACTAAAAATGAATTTGTGACCAACTAATGTACTTCAGATAAATTGCGCTTATTTTTATCGTCAGGCTGCATTTTACACCTATTTATTTTGCGGCGTAATGGACATTTTTTAGGATAGATAGCTTGTTAAGGGTTATTCTCATTAGCTTTGAAGCAAATCAAAGACTATGAATAAAAAAAGTGCTTTTACTGTGGCAAGGGATTTACCACAGTAAAATGGGTTTGTTAAAGGTGTTCAACTTTATAAAAGTGCAAATTGTGGCAAACAATTTTTAGGGGGCGAGAGAATAAATAATGCTCAACTTTGGGAAGAATATGTCAAGGGGAAGCAGACTTATTAGCAATTAATTATTAGTGTAAAAACGAAAGGACCGTTCCGTTGTTGAAACACAGAGGGAACGGTTCACTTTCCCCAGTACAGTTCCGTTATTGAAAACATTGTTCCTTCCTTTTTCCTGATTTGAAATTGAATATTAAATATTGAATATTTCTTTTATCGACGGAACAAACGGATTCCATCTTTTCCCTTTTGATGGAATCCTTAATTATCAGTGCAAAAACGAAAGTACCGTTCCGTTGCTGAAACACAGAGGGAACAGTTCTCTACTGCCGATTAAATTATACTGTTTTTGGATCATCTACAACACACCCCTCGCGATACTCTTCAATAATCTCTTTTACCTGGCTGGGCGCAACCCGTCCGAAAACTTTTCCACCAACAGTAATTACCGGAGCTAAACCACAAGCACCAACACACCGCAAGCAATTTATCGAGAATTTTCCATCGCCCGTAGATTCACCAACTTCTACTTTTAACTGACGTTTAAACTCTGCTAAAACCTGCTCGGCACCTCTCACATAACAAGCCGTTCCCATACAAATTGAAATAGGGAATTCCCCCTGCGGGATCATGGTAAAAAAGCTATAAAATGTTACAACACCATAAACACGGGCAACCCCAATTTTTAATTCTTTTGCAATTACTTCCTGAACTTCAGCCGGGAGGTAACCCAACTTCCCCTGAACTTTGTGCAATACATTAATGAGTTCACTCTCTTTATTTTCAAATTCTGCACAAATGTCTATGATAAGTTGTATTGTATTTTCAGCTAATTTAATTTCTGGCATGTCTTTAATTTTAACGTTGTTAATGTACTAAAATGATGATTGTAATCTTTTAGTTTTTGTCATTGGTAAATTGGTCATTAGTCATTGGGTGTGCGGCCAATGGACTTTATATAATTATTATGCCTCTTTCCCAGTTCATCTAATTTTAAGATGAAAGCATTATAATTTTCTTCGTCAATAAGTTTTCTGTTTTTAGCCTTTGTCAACCAAGTCTTTGTTTCGGTTTGCGAACCACGCGAATAATATTGAAACTGACGATTTTCTTTATAAAAAAATCGACCATATCCTTCACTGATATTTGCAGCGATAGAATCAGCAGCTTCGATTAATTGTTTTCCAGTTGTCCATTTCTGAAAACTATTCCATTTTTCAATTTGAAAATAAACTTCATCTCCAATCTCCATTGCCAATTGATAAACCACTAAATCTTCTAACTTCATCTTAATTAGTATGATTAATTATGACCATTTTCTTTCCCTTATTACAACAACTCTCTTCTTCTTTTCTTCCTCCTAATGACTTTCTTTCCCCAAATCCCCAATGACTTCTTTACTCTTTCTCCCAAATGACAAATGACTTATTAACCAATGACTTCCCTACTCCGTTCTGTCAAAATATTTGGTGTGCAATAAATGATGCGCCTTTTCGCTCATAGGTTCCCCAAGAAACTCTTCGTACAATTTAATTATGTACGGATTTTCGTGCGACTTCCGGATAGACTTGTTACTGTCTTCCTGATAAATTGCCATTTGTCGTTTTTTCAGGATATCGGCATTTCCATGATGATAAGGCTGACCGCCTCCACCAATACAACCGCCTGGGCAGCTCATTATTTCGATGGCATGGAATTCACTTTTCCCAGCCTGGATATCTTCCAATAGTTTACGTGCATTTCCCAAACCGTGGGCAATTCCAATTTTTATTGGCAATCCGTCGAAATCGATGGTTGCTTCACGGATTCCTTCCATTCCGCGCAGTTCATCGAAATCTAAACGGGGCAACTCCTTTTTTGTGTGAATTTCATAAGCTGTCCGAACTGCTGCTTCAATAACGCCACCAGTAGTTCCAAAAATCACTCCCGCACCGCTGGATTCTCCCAGCGGATTATCAAATTCTTCGTTGGGCAACGATTTAAAATCAATATTCGACAACTTAATTAAAGCCGCCAATTCGCGGGTTGTTATAACAAGGTCAACATCCGGATTTCCATTGACTTTAAATTCATCACGGCCACATTCGTATTTTTTTGCAACACACGGCATTATCGAAACTACTACCAAATCTTCGCGTTTTATCTTTAACTTTTCAGCAAAATAGGTTTTGGCAATCGACCCAAACATTTGTTGTGGGGAACGCGCAGTTGAAGGAATATCCTTCATTTCGGGAAACTGGTGTTCGAAAAATTTCACCCACGCCGGGCAGCAAGAAGTTAATATCGGGAGTTTCACATCTTTGTCGCCAGCTAAATGTTTTCCCAAACGGTTTAACAATTCTGTTCCTTCTTCCATAATTGTGAGGTCGGCTGCAAAGTCGGTGTCAAAAATATGGTCGAAACCCAACCGCCGCAATGCAGCGACCAATTTCCCGGTCACCAAAGTTCCGGCCTCCATACCAAACTCTTCGCCCAAAGCAGCTCGAACAGCCGGAGCAGTTTGTACAATTAC
Source organism: Draconibacterium sp. (assembly GCA_021648495.1). GTDB lineage: Bacteria > Bacteroidota > Bacteroidia > Bacteroidales > Prolixibacteraceae > Draconibacterium. Next base: position 6,732 of record JAKIST010000114.1, on the reverse strand, counting down.
AGTTTTTGTTTTGTCTGATAATGCATGGATTACTTTCCCCGTATGATCTACCTCGGTTAGCGCGCCCGTTGGACAAACAGCCACACACTGTCCGCAGTATGTACATTCAGAATGGTCGAGGTTCATTTCGAATGCAGGGGAAACTACAGAATCGAATCCACGATTTATTGCTGAAAGAACACCAACCGTTTGCACTTCGTTGCACATCATTTCGCAACGGCGGCACATAATACATTTATCAATCTCGCGAATAATTGCGGGCGAGGTATCTTTGCGATAATGCGACTGCTCTCCTTTGTAATGGATTTCACGGGTTCCCAACTGATGCGCCATATCCTGCAAATCGCAATTCCCCGATTTGGCACAAATCAGGCAGTCGGCGGGATGGTCGGAAAGAATTAATTCTAATACCGTCCTCCGGGCATTTATTGCCCTCAATGAATGTGTGCTTACTTCCATTCCTTCATTAACATCGGTACAACACGCAGGAGCAAGGTTTCGTCTGCCCTCCACTTCAACCACACAAATGCGACAACCACCGGGTTTATTTTCAATATTTAAATCGTCGAGTTTCATGTGGCAAAGTGTTGGCACATGCACTCCAATTCCCGAAGCAGCTTCTAAAATGGTAGTTCCTTTTTTTACTACAACAGGTTTATTATCAATTATAAGACTTACTGTATCCATTATTTTTAATTTTCCGGGTTAAATTAGGGTGATTGCATTAAACTTACATTTCTCGAAACACACGCCGCATTTAATACAAAGCGACTGGTCGATAAGATGTGGTTCGCGTCGTTCGCCGGTAATCGCACCCACCGGACAATTGCGGAAACAGAGAGTGCAGCCGGTACACAAATCTTCCACAATATCGTATCGCAACAACGATTTACATTGCCCTGCCGGACATTTTCCATCGACAACATGCGCCCGGTATTCTTCTTCAAAATTATTTATTGTTGAAAGCACCGGATTTGGCGACGACTGCCCCAATCCACAAAGTGAAGTATCTTTAATAACATTGCTTAACACCCGCAAACGTTCAATATCTTCCAGCACACCATTCCCTTCCGTAATTTTCGTCAGGATTTCGAAAAGTCTTTTATTCCCGATCCTGCATGGAGTACACTTTCCACACGATTCTTCCAAGGTAAATTCGAGATAAAACTTAGCAATGGAAACCATACAATCGTCTTCGTCTAAAACAATCATTCCCCCCGACCCCATCATCGAACCGGCTGCAATCAAATTATCGTAATCAATTGGAGTATCGAGAAAGTCTTTGGTTAAACATCCACCCGACGGGCCACCGGTTTGTACCGATTTAAACTCTTTCCCGTTTACAATCCCGCCACCAATATCGTAAATAACCTCACGCAAAGTAGTTCCCATTGGCACTTCAACTAACCCTACTTTATTGATTTTTCCGGCAAGGGCAAAAACTTTTGTCCCTTTCGATTTTTCGGTCCCAATTTTATTGAACCAGTTTGCGCCTTTATTAATAATAACCGGAACGCTGGCAAAAGTCTCCACATTATTCACATTCGTGGGTTTTCCCATGTAGCCCGAAACGGATGGGAATGGTGGTTTTACGGTGGGTTCCCCGCGCAAACCTTCCATTGAATGAATTAATGCTGTTTCTTCGCCACAAACAAATGCCCCGGCTCCGTACCGAAGTTCAATATCAAAATTAAAATTTGTTCCCAAAATACCCTCTCCTAACAGACCAAATTCGCGGGCTTGTTTAATGGCAATTTTTAAACGTTCAATTGCCAAAGGATATTCAGCGCGGATATAAACCAATCCTGTATCGGCACCAATACAATATCCACAAATAGCCATTGCTTCAATAACCGAGTGTGGATCGCCTTCCAAAATTGAACGATCCATAAAAGCACCGGGGTCGCCTTCGTCGGCATTGCAAACCACATACTTTTGGCCGGCTTCAACATTTTTAGTGATTTCCCATTTTAACCCAGTGGGAAATCCTCCACCGCCACGTCCACGTAACCCCGAATCCTTAATTTCTTTGATAGTTTCTTCCCTCGTAAATTCGGTGAGACATTTGCCCAATGCAAAATATCCATCCTCCGCAATGTATTCTTCAATTTTCTCCGGATCAATTAATCCACAGTTGCGCAACGCAATCCGCATTTGTTTTTTGATATCGGTCATAATTATGTAGTTGAAGTTTAATCGTTAATGGTTTTAAAAGAGATTGAAATTTCGCCACCTATTTGCTCGCCCTGCATAATGTACTTTTCAATAATTTCGCTTGCTCTTTTTTTATCGACGTACCCAAAAACTATTGGTTCGGCATCGGTGAGCTGCACCTCGACCATTGGTTCGGCATAACAGTAACCAAGGCAACCAGTTTGTTTTATTTGAGCGTCGATTGCCTGGTGCTCACACTCCTCTAATAAAAATTTCATTATTTCTTTTGCACCTGAAGCAATTCCGCAAGTGGCCATGCCAACCTTTATTTGAACAACTTGTTCGGTATTCTCGCCATTCCGCTTTAAACTATTTTTCGACTGAACTTCGCCTCGAATCTGTTTCAGGTCGTCCAGTGATTTTATTTTATACATTGTTGAAAAATTACTTATTTATAAATGTTTAAGTCCTGGTTGATTTTCTGACAAAAAGCTTTGTTTTGTGATTTAAGTCACAAAGATAGTTGTACTTTAAATCAAACAAATGATTTCTAAGCAAATAATTTGTATGTTTAAAAATATTTAAGATTGGCGCAAATATCATTTTATTATTCACTATTTTTCACTATCAATTTTGACTACTAAAAAACCGAAATATGATTTACTATAAAAAGTCTATTCTTATTGATAATATTGATGATCCGGGATTTTATCAAAAATTAATTGATACATTACCGACACCAATTTTTTACCGCGACTTAAACGGGATTCATCAAATGTGCAACAAGGCACACGAAAAATTTACAGGAAGGCCAAGAGAACAAATAATAGGCAAGTCGGTGTATGAGATCTATGCAAAAGAAATGGCCGATATTTATTCGGGCCATGACAAAGAATTGCTTACGAACCCGGATGAACAAGTGTATGAAACTCAAATGATACACAGCGATGGAACTATGCACAATGTAATATTCAACAAAGCTGTAATAAGAGATAACAACGACAAAATTATTGGAATTGTAGGATCGATAAACGATATTACGGAGCTTAAGAAAACAGAGAAACGTTTGGAAAGGGCACAAAAATCGATGGAGGTTTCTTCGCACATGCTTCATAAAATTAGTGCAGGAATTATTATAATGGATGATAAATTCAAGGTAGTTGATTCTAACGAAGGATTTGCAAAATTAATGGGTGAAGAAACAGTTGAACTGTACAAAACCATTCCCGGGTTAAAAGGTGCCGATGTAAAAGTGTTGGTGCCGGAAGTAATTTTTAAAATGCTAAACAGTATCATGTCATCGGGAGAAGAATTGTTGGAACGCGACCTCAAAATTCAAAATAACTTATTGCACGTATCTGTTATTACACTTTATAAACAGCGTGTTGTTGGGGCTGTTATTCGCGACATGTCGGCACCAATGTTGGTCCGCGACGAAATAATTAACCGGGCACAGCGCATAAACAAACAAAGTATTGAAACGGTACAGAAAATTGCTTTCCTGCTGGGCGACAATGCAGCAGAAACGGAAGAACTTCTAAATTCAATTATTCAATCATACCAATATGGAGACGACGAATAATCCCAATTACCACGTTGAAATTGATGTTCAGCAAAAGCGCCCAAAGGGGGAAATCGCTTGTGGTGATGTTTTTCAGTCGAACATTACCAAGGAAGAAGGTCATACAATATTGGTACTTAGCGATGGAATTGGGCACGGAATTAAGGCGAGTGTTTTAGCAACCCTCACAGCAACCATGGCAGTAAAATATACTAAACTGCACACGATACCAGAAGTTGCAGCCCGGGTTATCATGAACGCTCTTCCCAAAAGCAGCGATGGAAAAGAGAGATATGCCACGTTTACTATTATTGAAATTGAACCTGACAGTAAGGTTAGGATTACCAATTATGACAACCCTCCTATTTTGGTCGTCCGAAATGGAAAATCATTTCAGCCCAAAGAATACAATTTAAAAATAAGAGGAGAAGAAAACCTTGGGAAATTACTTCGTTGTCGCGAGTTCAAAGCTAAAAAAGAAGACCGCATTGTTTTTATGTCGGATGGTGTGCCTCAATCGGGACTGGGAAGAAACCGGTTTCCAATGGGTTGGGGAATGGAAAAAATTGAAGGTTTTATGCTAAACCAGATAAACCGGATGCCCAATATTTCGGCAACCAAACTGGCAAGAAAAATTATCAACCAAGCCGTAATGAACGATAATTTTTCGGTGAAAGACGATACTACCTGCGGGGTGATTTACTTCAGGGAACCCCGGAAATTTATGCTTATTACAGGGCCTCCGTTTTATAAAATAAAAGACTGTGATTTTGTAGAACGAATTAAAAATTTTAAAGGAAAGAAAATAATTTGCGGTGGTACTACTGCAGAAATTATAGCCCGGGAACTAAACCTTGAAGTTGAAATCCAACATAGGATAAAAGAAGCTGATGCCCTGCCGCCAAGTGCACAAATGGATGGATTTGAAATGGTTACCGAGGGAATTTTAACGCTGGGAAAAGTAGAAGAAATCCTGGGGAATTACAACAGCGATTCGCGGTTAGAAGACAGTCCACCCGAAGAAATAGTAAAACTTTTACTCCAACACGACAGTATTGATATAATTGTTGGCACCCGGATTAACTGGGCACACCAGGACCCGGAACAACCGCTGGAACTGGAACTGCGTAAATTTGTAGTTAAACGTATTGTTAAAATCCTGGTGCATAAATTTTTCAAAAAAGTGAAGGTTGAGTATGTATAATAAGTTGGTAGTTGTCAGCCACATTCGTGCAGTAAACACTTAAAATTGGAAGTAATCTTTTACAGTTCATTTATTATGATGTAGCATCGAGACAACTCCAAAAAGTTAAAAAGCATGTTATTGTATCATTGCTTCCAGCTTTCTTCATCACAATGACAAAAAGTAAGTATTTGATTCAAAAAGATAAAGGTTCAACCTTTACAAAAGCAGGACAATGCCTAAATATCCTCAAAGGTAATATCCGTAAAGTCTTTTACTGGTTCTGTCACCGCCTCAACTTTTCCCTTTGTATTTTCTTCGGTATTTTCTTCTTCCGAAACAGAAATTTGTTCGGGTTGATTTTTACTGATAAAATCTACAACCTCTTGCAAGCTATCCGCGAATCGCTCAAAATCTTCCTTATACAAAAATATCTTATGCTTTTCGAAATGGAATTTTCCCTGATCTGAATACCGTTTTTTACTTTCCGTTATCGTTAAATAATACTCGTCGTTGCGCGTACTTTTTACATCAAAAAAATAAGTCCTCTTCCCTGCCCGTACTATTTGCGAATAAATATCCTGATTAAATTTACTATCAGTTTTATCCACTTTCTCTTTATAACCAACGTCTTCCATTCTGTCTGATTTTTGTATCTTTATATAAAGTTAGCATCTCAAAAATAGAAAAATATTTTTATAAATATATGAATATGACCAAATGGAACTCGAATACGGGGCATTTTACACAATTTAAATTCATTCTAAAACATACACAAAAAAAGGAGTAATAAATTGCCCCCCGGAATGTATTCAATATTCTTCTAAATATAAATTTCCTTTTTTGCCGACAGCAAAGTATTCAAGAGTAACGAAACACGGGTCATCGGACCAACACCACCGGGAACCGGGGAAATGTACGAACATTTATTTCCCACCTCTTCAAATAAAACATCGCCTTTTAGTTTCCAGCCCGATTTTGTTTTATCCGATTTTACGCGAGTTGTACCCACATCAATAACAACAGCACCTTCTTTTACCATATTTCCTTTTACAAATTCAGGAACTCCAATTGCAGCAATCAAAATATCAGCATTTCGGCACACCTCTTCCAAATTTTTGGTACGACTGTGTGCAACTGTAACGGTAGCATTTACAGCCTTTTGCGACATTAACACACTCATTGGGCGGCCAACAATGTTACTCCGGCCCAAAACCACACAGTTTTTACCACTGGTTTCGATGTTGTAACGTTTCAATAATTCAATAATACCAAAAGGAGTTGCAGACACAAACGAAGGTAAACCAATAACCATGCGACCTACATTTTCAGGGTGAAAACCATCAACGTCTTTTTTTGGATTAATGGCTTCAATAACTTTTTGTTCTGAAATATGCTTCGGCAGTGGCAATTGAACGATAAAACCATCTAAGTCGTCATCCACATTCAATTCGTGAACTTTAGTCAACAACTCCTCTTCGGTAACGTCGTCTTCGTAACGAATTAACGACGACTTAAAACCAACTTCTTCGCAATCTTTTATTTTGAAAGCAACGTAAGTTTCACTCCCACCATCGTGGCCAACCAAGATTGCCGCCAAATGAGGTTGTTTTCCACCATTTTTTATAATAACGGCTACCTCAGCAGCAATCTCCTTTTTTATTTCAGTGGCTATTTTTTTTCCGTCAATTAAATTCATTTTATTTTTTTTGAATTCTATATTATCACTTACAAAAATCCCCCACCCTCATTGAAAAGGGGAATTAGATTATTGCAGCTTCTTTGTACACATTACTTATGACTTTGTACTCAGTACTTCTTCTAAAACTTCCTC
>JAKIST010000113.1 GCA_021648495.1 Draconibacterium sp. | reverse complement strand
ACAAGCATCTGCATCGAGAAAGAATCGATACTAACATTATAAAACAGTAAGTCAATGAACAAATATATTTTAAATTTATCTTTGTGCCATATGGCACAAAGATAAGGGCATAAGCTTGCGCCTTTTCAGGGCTATTTGTTTTCCGGGATATTCATACACAGGGCGTTGCCCTGTGTTTACGCAGAAAAGGCTTTCAGCCTTAGCTAAAAGACATTAAATTATTATTGACAAACCCGGTTATATAAAAAAATAAGTATATTTACATATATTAACATAAAACTAATTATTATGAAAACAATTCTGACTCTTATTGTTTCAATACTTATTCTCGTTAATATATCAATTGCACAATCATGGAATTTGGTTGGTTCTGCAGCATTTTCAGAGGGTGAAGCTTTTAGTCAGTGTATTGCACTCGATGGTGAAACTCCGTATGTTGCCTATCTGGACAGGGCAAATGGAGATAAAGCAACCGTTATGAAATTTAATGGTTCAAGTTGGGAGGTAGTTGGGGTAGTGGGTTTTTCAGAAGGCAAAGTAAACTCAGTAAACATTGCAATTAGTAGTGGAATACCCTATGTTGCTTATTCCGATGCGGCGAACGAAGATAAAGCAACTGTTATGAAATTTAATGGTTCGAACTGGGTTAATGTTGGTCAGGCAGGGTTCTCTTCAGGAAGGGCTACAGGTGTTTCTCTCGCGATGAATAAAGATATTCCATTTATTGCTTTTTAAAGATAACATGCATTACAATAAAATGACAGTAATGAAACTGGACGATGGAAATTGGACAGTTCTTGGTTCTGCAGGTTTTACAAATAGTGATGTTAGTGTAATTTCTCTTGTAATTGATGACGAAATACCTTTTGTGTCATATCGCGATAGTGATACGGACTATAAAGCAAGCGTAATGAAATTTAATGAAACAAACTGGGAACAGGTTGGCACTACAGGATTTTCCGGAGGAACGCACGATGCCTATCAATGTTTAGCAGTTTATGGCGGAACTCCCTATGTCGCTTCGTCGGACAGTGATGCAAAAGCAGCAGTATATAAATTTGATGGTAATAATTGGGTTTCACTTGGTTCTTCAGACATATCACAGGGACAGGCTAATTATTTAAGTATTGACATTTCAGATGCAGGGATTCTTTATTTGGCATTTAGCGATGTGGGAAATATGCGAAAATTAGTTGTTATGAAATTTGTAGATGGAAACTGGGAAAAAGTTGGCGGCAATGCATCATTGTCTGAAGTTAGTTTTGCTTCTGTTGCTATTTCTAATAATGGAACCCCTTTTGTTGCCTATCGCGATCATTGGGCTCTGAGGCGCACTTCTGTTACTAAATATAGTAATGCTACTCAAATTACAGATTTAATTGATAATATTGAATTTAATATTTATCCTAATCCCAGTAACGGTATGTTCACAATTGAATCGGTAGATTTAAAAAATCAAAATTTCGACATTGAAATAATTAATCAATTGGGTCAGGTTATACTTTCAAAACAATCCTATTCCAATCAGAAAAATCAATTTGACTTATCAGAAACAGAAAACGGAATTTTCAAAAACAATAAGCATATTAAAATAAACGATGTAATGTGAAAGCAAAAATGATTGACCGCAATTTTGCATCACGAGATTATATTTTTTATATTTAGCATAATCAATTAACCAAAGATCTTAGAAGTATGAGCACAATTACTTGTACCCAATGTAACAAGCTGGTAGAATCTTCTGATAAGTTTTGTCAACATTGTGGAACTCCAATATTACAAACGACCGGGCCGGAATCAAATCCAACAGCACCAAAATCTTCTAAAACCATTACTTCATCGGGTAATTACAGTGGCACGATGATAAAAGGAAAAGGTTCCCGAACCCGAAAAACCATCAGGAATATTGTAATCGGAATTGTTTTAGGTGGAATAATTACGCTGATTATTTGGTTCCAGGTTGATCCGGAGGCCGGTAAAAAACTCACTAACGTAGCTTTTGGTTTTGGATTTATACTGGTTTTTGTCTTTTTTATTTACCGGGCTGCTAAAAAAGGAAAATACAAAAAGAAAAGAGGGGCTGCTAAAAATGATTATGATTTGGACGACCATGACAATAACGACAACGATGGCGATAACGACAACTAATTTTCAAATTATTTAAGAATGGCGTTTTGCGTACACTGTGGATACGATATACCAGCAGGAACCCGTTTTTGTAGCTCCTGTGGAAAAGAACAAAATATAAGTACTTCAGAATGCTCGAAATGTGGGAAAATTTTAGAAGAGAACGAGAAATTCTGCTCTTCTTGCGGAACTCCGGTTATTCGTGATTCTGGAAAAACAAAAGTTAAAAATACGGAACAAAAACCTCTGGTAAAAAAGGAAAATCGCACAAAAGAAGGTCGGAAAATAATTGATGGCGGGCCAAAACCTGAACAGCACAAACAGGTATCTCCTCCTTCTCCTCCGGTTTCTCCAACATCAAAAAAGAAAAAAAAAGGCTGCATGGGTTGCCTTGGGAAAAGCCTGCTTATAATTTTAGTTGTACTGATTATTGGTGTTGTGGTAATTTGGAATTTGCCTGATGATGAAACAGACACTTCTGCATCAACAGAGAATGTATCACCAGGGGGAAAACCTACAAACCCGGAGACTAACAAAGTATTTAAACAAAAACCGAATGATGTTAAAGTTGTTAGTGTAGATGCCGAAAACACCGTAGCTGTTGCTGGTAAAGTTAAAGTTTATTTTGGCTCTTTTAATATCAACGAAACAAAAGAAGTTTCAATTCAACAATACCCCGACAATATTATTGACAATGAATGTAAGATTGTTGCATACGAAATAGACTTAAAAGGGAAAAGTAAATTCGATGATTATCTAACAATTTCATTACCATACGACGATAGTTTTATTGAAAAGGGCGATGCAAACAATTGTGTTGTGGCACAATATTTTAATGAAGAATCAAAGAACTGGGAATCCGTTTTGTTTACCATTGATACTAAAAACAAAGTTGTTAATATTGAAACCGACCATTTAAGTAAATATGGCATATTTACCGTAAAAAATGAAACAAAAAGACGCGCGTACATTAGTGGATTTTATATTCCAAATAATTATTTTACCAGAGATAAAACTGAGTTACATTTAGAGGTAATTGATAAATATTATTCCGACGGAAGGAGTTTAGGCGAAGAAGCTCTCAGCAAAGGGTTAAGTTTTTGGGGCGAATTTTCAGGAAAATCAGGGGCTGCCGTAAACACGCTTACTTTAGGAGGAATGTATTCAACAAAATTAATTAATAAGTTGAATGATGGATTCAAAAATGCCGGATATGTTGCAAGTACAGTACAATTAGCATACGATTTATGGCGCGGCGACCAAAAAAGTGCAGCCATAAACCTCACAAAAAACCTCATGAACCAAATTGTAGCGGAGCTTAATATTACCTCACTTAATTTAGCTTTTGTAGGTGTTTATTTTATCGATTATTCTCTCACCAAATTTGGTAACGCAGCCATGGCTTCGCGATACGAAGAATTATTTAAAGTTTACAATTATTATAATAAAACCCAAAATTCTCATAGGCGAACTTTAAAAGAGTGGAGAGCATTTTTTATTGAAACTGAAAAAGAGAATCAAAAAAATCCTCAGCAAGCAAGCGATTTGATCATGGAAGAAATTGATGCTTATTCAAGAGAATTTATTGATAAACTTGGGCTTGGTACTGACAATGAGAATACGATGGAATTTAATGCTTTAGCGGGCGAGGCCGGTGTTAAAAGTGTAGCATGGCCAAATCCTGATGACGTATCGAAAATCCAACAAGAAGGTAAACAACAATTAATAGATAAACTGTATCCGGTTTTTGCCTCTTTAAACCATTTCCGGATAAATAAAATGAAAGAAGAGCTAATTAAAGAGTGCAATGAATTACAAAAAACAATGAATACTGTGGTTCCTATTACCATTATGGAAGATTTGGAGAAAGGTAAAAAGCCGGAATATGCCAACCACATTGTTTGTATTCGACCTCTAAATAGCGATACAGATAAAAAACAGTGGACAGGAAGACTTGATAAAAAAGGATTTATAAAAACTTCATTCTCGATTTTAGGTTTTGTGCTGGCAGGTGAACCAAACAAAGTTGAAATTTACGATCCGGAAGATATTCCTGATGATGATGATCCAATTTTAGTTAAAGAATTTGTTGTTAATGAAAAGGGGATTGTGGTGATTATTGGTGAAGGGGCTGATGAATTGGAAGACCCATATAAAAAGTTTGATGAAAAAATATTCAACTACGATTATTCCAAGTTGTATTATGAAATTTCGGATAATGATGAGCGTGAGGTAATTTATAGAAATTCTGAAACCGAAGAACTGGAAGGTATGTCAATACGTTTCTGGGATAAGGAGAGAAAGAAACCTCAATCAATACTTTATTACATGACAGGTGAATACAAAAATCTTTTCAAGCAGGGTAAGCTTGGAAAAGGGATTGAAATGATGATGAGAGAGCCGGGAATTGGTGCTTTCCCAATGTATTCGACAACGGGAGAAAAAGAACAAACAGGTTTAATTTCAACACACAAGGAGGGTTATTCAGTAGTTGACACATTCTTGGGGAAATGGCGTAAAACTGTTAACACATCAATAAATGGGAAGATAAGAGAAGTTAGTTATATTGACATAAACGATAGAGGGAGTTATTGTTTCAGGAAAGATTTTTACAACAATAATGAAGTTAAAATAAAACAAGAGGAATATAGGGAAGACGGAAGTTTAAGTAACCAAATTATTTATAATAGCGACGGTTCTAAAAAGAGCAGTAAATACTTTTCAAAAGATGAATAAATTGTAACATCAAAAATAAATAAATTATGGCATTCTGTTCAAATTGTGGAAAAGAAATTAAACCCGGTGCAGCTTTTTGTGGTAGTTGTGGAACTCCGGCTGGGCAACAAGCAAGCAGAGCTGCAACGCCACCACCTGCCCCGGCGGGAAAAGTAACTTTCGATGTGGTTAACCGCGAACGCCTGAACATGGTGAAAGTAGATTTGGAGAATGCTTCGTTTCGATACGAAGCCGGGGCCATGCACTACATGAAAGGTAATTTGGAATTGGAGTCCGATATTCCAAGCATGGGTAAAATGTTTAAATCGATGATTACGCGCGAAAAAATTGTTAAACCGGTAATCAGCGGAACGGGAACCGTTTTCCTTCAGCCTTCGTTTGGCGAATTTACCATTCTCGATCTGCAAAACGATGAATGGATTCTCGATAGGGGAGCGTACCATGCTTCGGAAATAAACGTCGAAATTGGTGCCTTTACCAACCGTGCAATCAGTGCCATGTTTTCGGGCGAAAAATGGTTTCAAACCGTGGTGGCCGGAACCGGAAAAGTAATAATTACTTCAGCCGGTCCTTTAGAGGAAGTGGAATTGATTAACGGGAAACTTGTGGTGGATGGTGCTTTTGCTGTTGCACGGACATCTGGAATAGAACTGAAAGTTGCAAAAGCAACCCGTGGAATTTTCTCGACTATAATCTCGGGCGAAGGTCTGGTGAATACATTTACCGGAACAGGCAAAGTGCTGGTTGCCCCGGTTGATAATTATTTCAATACGCTTATCCATACTGTTAATTCGATTAATTACAGCATCCAGAGTTTGGGTAAATAAAAAATCAAAACCGATTAAATGAAATCGTTAATATGCAATGCCTGTGGAAAACCAACAAAACCTGACGATAAGTTTTGTCAGCATTGTGGCGCTCCAATAAAAAATACCGTACCTAACCCGAAAACCAAAACTGCTAATAAATCAAAAAGAATTGTATTTTCTGCCCTTGCAAAATGGATACTTATTGCCCTAATTGTTGGATTAGTTGTTGGATGGATTCGCTACTGGATTGGATATTATATATTGTTGCAAGGTATTGTAGCAGGTTTACTAATTCCATGGGTAGTAAAAAAAAATGCAAAAGAACAACAACAATCTATTGTAAATGCCCGGTTTAAAATTGCCATTTTTCTATTTTTTTCTTTTATGATTGCTCAGGCAATCGGATTTGGCCTGGCGCAACCGGTTTTCGATCCGATTGGTTGGCTTGCAAGGGTTTGGAATGGAGATACAACAGAATCTATTTTTGGGGTATTTTCGACCGGAGGAGTTGCACACCAAGCTTTTTCGGAAGGATTAAGTGGTGGATTCTGGCTCTTTCTGACCTTGTTTGATATGGCTTTTATGTTCTTTTTCTTGTTGGTTTCATTGCCTGTAAAAACGATTAAAAGTAAATCATGATCAATTTTGTTCGTATATTAACATTTATTGTGGCTCTCGTTATAACTACTTTCAGCATTTTTTATATCGATGCCGAACAGGAATTCGCTATGGCACAAAAAGCATATAGAAGTGGTGATATGGATCAAACATTACGAATGGCAAGGCGAGCAAACCGGGCATTTTCTGAAACCGATAAAAAAGTTGATGCCTACTATTTACAAGCCCGCGCTGCATCAAAAATGAACTGGAATAAAAAATCCAAAGTTTATTTGGATCGGCTATTAAATATTGACGATGAAAATATAAATGGACTTTTATTTCGAGGCGAGATTCTTCATCAATTAGATAAAAACCAGATGGCTTTAATTGATCTCAACAAAGGATTGAGTCTGGCATCCGGGAATAGTTCCAATAAAACACTTGCATATTACCATACGCAACGCGGATTAGCTTTTCTTTCGTTAAACCAAATTAATGAGGCAAACGAAGATGCACTGGAAGCTATAAAATTTGAGGCAGGTTTACCCGCAGCTCACGACTTAATGAGTAAAGTATTCGAAGAAAAAGGGGATTTAAAAAACGCCCTCGAAGAATGTGAAAAGGCTTATGAATTATCGCAGGAAAAAGATAAACTTTCGTTTATGACTCCCGAAGGTCGAAAATTATCTGATAGAGTGGTTGATATAAAAGGAAAATACCTCCTGTCGAAATAACGACGAAAAAAGGGCAGTTTTTGGCTACCCTTTTTTATGGAAATTGAATCTCTTTTTATTCCTCCCCTACCTTGGGGCTACTCTTTATACTTATATTTTGAAGTTACCACACATTGCAGAAAAAGCACAAATATTGCTAAATTGACAATTCATGAAAATTAACTAACTTTGTTGAAAATAAGAAAAATGGAACAACTGATATCAATAAATTATCCAGAATCTTTGGCATTTTCACTTAAAATGGAGAATCAAGAATTTAAGAGTGAAATGAAAACAATATCTCTGATAAAACTATATGAGTTAGGTAAAATATCCTCTGGACTTGCCGCAAAACTATTGAATATGAACCGTATTGACTTTCTTGAACTACTTGAAAAATATAATGTTTCGTATTTTCATAAAGGTCTTGAGAATGAAATAGAATCAGACTTATCTAATGCGTAAAATAATATCCAATACAACACCAATCATATCATTGCTTAAAGTTGACAAACTCAACCTTCTAAGAGAACTATACAAAAAAGTTATTATTCCAACAGCAGTATATTTAGAAATTGAAAACGGTAAAGAAAAGCCGTATTATCAAGACTTAAAACAAATTGACTGGATTGAAATTCAAGAAATCAGAAATCCCGATTCAAGAGCCTATTTCCTTGACTTAGATGATGGGGAAGCCGAAGTCTTAATTCTTGCTAAAGAACAAAATGCCGATTTAGTAATTATGGACGAAATAATGGGAAGAAGATACTCCAAACAACTTGGGTTTAATTTGACAGGAACAATTGGAGTTCTATTAAAATCAAAGGAAGAAGGATTAATAGTATCAATAAAAGACTTGTTGACCGAACTTATTAAAAAAGGAACTTGGCTAAGTCCAAAATTAGTTTCGAAAGCAATTTACTTGTCAAATGAAGAATAGATAATAAAAAAAAACGTGTGGTACAAACAATATAGGATTTAAGGCACAGTTGAGCCCAAATAAAAGGCAGTAAGTTACAATAACCTACTGCCTTTTTTAATGGCTGCGCCGCCAGCTGTTTGCAAGCTCAATTGTGTTTTAAATCTTGTTGGGCTAAGCCCTTGCCCCTGTTGAATAGATGAGCATGATAATGGTGCGGTGCTTGAAATTGCGGATAGAACCCAAAACATCCGTGACTTCATCCTGCGAAAGTACCAGCGGGAGTGTTTTGGCTACTTTGGGCGTGGGCAGGTATTCTTTTGCCCACTCTTTGTGGTAAATATTGGTGAAGAGGAACCGAAGGGCATAGTAGCCCATTTTTACACTGCCCGGTTTGTGGTCCCCATCGGTGAGCATCGATTGAAAATAAGCCCGGAGTTCTTCAGTGCCAGATTGTTCCGGGTCTTTGCCAATAAAACGGCCATAATCATTGATGTGCCACAAATAACTCTTACGGGTACGCTCACTTAAATTGCAGAGTGTGGCTTCTTGTTCAAAGCTTTTTTTTAATTTGTCATAATAATATATTTAAATGTAACAATACCTCAAAAATACTGGTTTTCGGTGACTTTAAAAACCACCGAACCCCAGTGAGGTTTAGTTCAACAATGTGTATATGTAATGCGGGTTTCAGTGGGTAATCAAGTACCATAGCATTGTTTTAACACCGCCAATCCGTCTTTGACGTATGGCATAAAACATGAAATAATGAATAAACGGATTGGCTCCATGCGTAATTGAAAGTTCCGTACTTTTAATCCTGCACTACACATTCACCAACCAATATTCACAACCATTAATTATTAAATAGAAGCGAATATAGAATCTTTGACATGAAAGCTTTATAAGGTTATTGGCAAAAGTATTAACACGGATCTTCACGACTATAATTAACCGTACATAAGCTACCCCCTGCAGTTTTCATTCTTTGTAAACATCAGATAATATAATAGATACTGATGTTTTTTTTGTACCCACACTTTTTGAGTACTGCCTATTTGCGCCTTTTGGTTAAAACTTTCAGTTTACACTGCAAGTCCAAAAACATGAGAAAGTGCCTTAAAATGCAGATATTAAGCATATAAAAATATTTTATGGAATTTGTGTGTGTGATTAACAAAATAGTATCATATTCACCACTACTAAAATACACCGTATTTATGAATGCACTGGATTTTTTTATTAAGCCTGTTTCTGTCTCCCAGAAGCAATATGAAGCCCTGAGAATGTATTATGTGGAAAAGAAAAAAGCAAAAGATGTAGCCGAAAAATTTGGCTGTACACATAGAGCATTTACATCCCTTGTTTCCGATTTTAACAACATCATTAACAGTAAAGATTCCATCAACCCTTTTTTTTGTCACAAAGAAAGTTGGACGGCCCAGGGCAGGGGACGGTGATAATATTGATGGGATTGTTTTCAGGTTGCGAAAAAAGAATTTTTCCATTGAAGACATCAAAATCAGTTTGGACGCAATGGGCCATAAAATTGCCGGGAACACCATTTATCTGATGCTCAAAAAAGAAGGCTTCGCAAGGCTTCCAAAACGCAACAAGCAAGAAAAGCACCAGTTGGAGCAAGTTAAAATCAAAGCTGCAAAAACTTCTGTTTTATCTTTAGGTGAAGAAAATTTCGAAACTTCTTCGGGAGGCCTATTATGTTTTTTACCCTACATAAAACAATATGGTATTGATACAATAATCAGCAACAGCTCTTATCCCCAAACAAAATCTTTGAACAGGATGCAATCGATTATGTCTTTTTTGGCGTTAAAATTGTCGGATATCAGGCGTTATAGCTCAGATGATATGTGGTGTATGGACAGAGGTCCTGGTATGTTTGCGGGCTTAAATGTCTTGCCCAAGACAAGTTGGTTTTCTTCTTATTCAGACCGGGTAACAAGAAACATGAACATTGACTTTCTAAAACAAATGCACAAAATATGGCTTGAACAGGATTTGCTTGGGGATACAGTTAACCTTGACTTTACCACAATACCTTACTGGGGCAATGATGATCAGTTTGAGAACAATTGGGCAGGAAAAAGAAACAAGTCTCTTGCGAGCATGCTTGCAGTTTTAGCACATGATCCGGACACCGGAATAATAGATTATGGCAGGACAGATGTAAAACATAAGAACGAGAGCGGTATCGTTTTGGAGTTTTTGGACTTTTACAGGGATGGTAACCAAGGTAATAATCCTTTGAAATACATTGTTTTTGACAGTAAGTTCACCAATTACCAGAACCTAAGGAAACTTGATGACAACAATGTAAAATTCATTACAATCCGAAGGCGAGGCACAAATCTTGTAGAAAAAATCAGGAGCATCCCAAACAAAGAGTGGAAAAAAATAAGCGTGGAACGGTCAGGCAATAAAAACAGGACAATAAAAGTTTATGAACAAACGCTGGACCTTAAAGGTTATGGTAAAGATATCAGACAAATATATATTACAGGAAACGGCAAGATAAAGCCTGCGATAATCATTACGAATGATTTTGAGAAAAGCATAAATGAAATTGTCAGGAAATATGCCAGAAGGTGGTTGGTGGAAAAAGTAATATCAGAACAAATCGAATTCTTTCATCTCAACAGGGTGTCATCTTCGATGGTCATAAAAGTTGATTTTGATCTGACAATGAGTATATTGGCACATAACATTTATCGTCTTTTTGCACTTGATTTGGAGGGCTATTCTCATATGACTTCACGAAGCATATATGAGAAATTTATTTCAAATCAGGCTGATGTAGAAATCAGGAAACAAAAAATAATAGTAAAGTTGAAAAAGAAAAAAAACTTGCCTATGATTCTTGAAAATATGGATAAGTTTAAAGAATCAAAAATGTCATGGTTGGATAACAAACAATTGGTTTTTGAAGGAGCAACTTACTCTTAAAAGTACGGTGCATTTTTAATCGTGAAAATCCGTGACAAAGGTAAAAGCATTTTCCGGAAATGAAAATTTTTTGCAGTAGAAATTTATGCCGGACAAAAGAGGGAATAAACCTAAAGTACGAAAAGTTTTTGTGAGACAAGAGTATCACTTTTCTTCTTTCCCTTTCCCGAAATTATAATAAATGCCTAAGTCAAAAGACATTAACCAAAGCCGGGGTGTAGGTATCTCTTTGTAAGGTAAATTTTTTTATAGTTAAACATTTTAATAAAAATCCTTACCAATATTGCTTCGGTATAAAGGTAATGGTATCAACACTATCGGTATAGTTTAATTTGATAAAACCGTAATCAGGAGAATAGTAAATTGTATAAACGGAATTATTATATTGATAAATATTTGAATACTCCACACTATCAATTGTTTTATGCGAAAAATATTCAACAGGAGATATATTATTAGTAAATCCCAAATATTTATTATGAAAATAAAAACTAATATTGAAAGCAAAATAAAAAGGATATAAACTTTTAATATAAATAATATCATGACCTATGCTCAGTTCATTAACATGGTAATAATCAGGCACATTGGCAGGCATATTGGCATCAGATGTTTTGATAGATATACATTTTTCCGGTGTTGAAACACAGTTGTCTTCATATGTTACAATTGTCGTTTTTTCATCATAAAATGTAAATAGCAGTGTATCGTTCCGGTTAGATATTAGTATCAAGCTATCGCCATTATGATAATAAAACATCTTATTTTCTTCGGTTGTAAACGATAATTCTTCCGGATTGGTACATTTCTTATTGCAAGAATAGGTTCCTATTACGACAAAAACCAACAAAAAAAGAATTAGAGTTCTCATTGTTTGAA
>JAKIST010000112.1 GCA_021648495.1 Draconibacterium sp. | reverse complement strand
TCTTTTGCACGCTAACTGCGTTAAAAATCCTCGCTATAGCTTTGGCTATGACTACGTTTTTTGCCTTGTTATCGCACAAAATAACATCGCCAGCTTTGTCCAACTTATTTCGTAATAATCCCTAAGTTTAGAGCAATTCGATATTGCCAAACAAACCGGAATTACTTATGCGCAATTTAAAATTTTGTTTCACAGATATGGAAACGGCATAGACGAAATGATTGATGAAGCATATGAAAAAATGGCTAAAACCCGCGACCCAAAAAAAATATGGAAAGAGGTTGAAGAGTGTTTCCAAAAAAAATATGAATGGAAAAATTGAAAAATAATGAAGTGTTCAAAGAAATTAAACTAACTTGTTTTTTAAAAAATAAAACAAAATTTAGATGGCAAAAAAGAAGAAGAAAAGGCATATAAAAAAAAGACAAACGGGGGCTTTTAATAAAAAGAAATTAAAGAATGTAATTCTTGCGTTACTCTACGAAGAACCGGCCAAAACAGTAAACTACAAACAAATTTCAATTTGGCTGGGAATTAAGGACATAGAAACCCGCAAGCTGGTAAATGTGGTTTTACAAGAGCTAAACGATGATGATTATCTCGAACAAATTTCGCGCGGAAAATACAAGTTGAAAGCAAAAACGGGAACAGCGAGCGGTATTGTTGAGATGCAGCCACAAGGTTTTGCTTATGTAAACAGCGACGAAGTTGAACGACCAGTACTCGTTTCGTCGCGCAATTTAAACCATGCCATGAAAGGCGACAAAGTACGGATTAGGTTGTACGCACGCCGCAAAAAGCACGATTTGGAAGGTGAAGTAATTGAAATACTTGAACGGGCAAAATCGATATTTGTGGGTACGGTACAAACTTCGCGCAACTTTGCTTTTCTAATTCCTGCCGGAAAAGTTGGGTTTGATATTTTTATTCCGCTTGAAAAACTAAATGGCGCAAAAAACGGACAAAAAGCCATTGCCGAAATTAACGAGTGGCCTGCCAACGCCCGAAGCCCATTTGGGAAAATTATTGAAGTACTGGGCGATATTGGCGACAACAATGCAGAAATGCACTCTATTCTTGCTGAATTTGAATTGCCGCACAAATTTCCAGAAAATGTAAATAAAGCTGCTGAAAAAATTCCGCTTGAAATTTCAAAAGAAGAGATAAAAAAACGGCGCGATTTGCGCAACGTCACCACTCTCACAATCGACCCTGCTGATGCCAAAGATTTTGACGATGCACTTTCGTTACAAAAGATGGAAAATGGAAAATGGGAAGTTGGCGTTCATATTGCCGATGTTACACATTATATTACCGCAAATACCATAATCGAGGAGGAGGCACAAAACCGTGCAACCTCGGTATATCTTGTTGACCGGGTAATCCCCATGCTTCCAGAACGCCTTTCGAATGGGGTTTGTTCGCTTCGCCCAAATGAGGATAAACTTTGCTTTTCTGCTATTTTTGAAATGGATGATGAGGCAAACATTCACAACGAATGGTTTGGAAAAACAGTTATCCATTCTAATCGTCGATTTACTTACGACGAAGCACAGGAAATTATTGAAACCGGTGAAGGAGAATTTTCTGAAGCAATATTAACGCTGGATAAATTAGCTAAACAACTACGCGACAAACGATTTAAAAAAGGTTCGATTGCATTCGACCGGGTGGAACTAAAATTTAAAATCGACGAAAAGGGTAAACCACTTTCGGTATATTTTAATGAGGCCAAAGATTCCAACAAACTAATCGAAGAATTTATGCTGCTTGCCAATAAAAAAGTAGCCGAATTTGTTGGGAAAAAACGCGGAAATAAAACACCAAAAACTTTCGTTTACCGTATCCACGATAAACCCGACCCCGACAAACTAGATTCGTTAAATAGCTTTATCCAGCGGTTTGGTTATGGCTTGCAACTTACAAATGCACATACAATTACAAAATCGTTAAATTCTTTATTAAATAATGTAAAAGGGAAAAAAGAGCAAAATATTGTTGAAACCCTTGCCATCCGAACCATGGCAAAAGCTGCATATTCAACCCGTAACATTGGTCATTACGGCTTGTCGTTCGAATATTATTCCCATTTTACCTCTCCCATTCGGCGTTATCCGGATATGATGGTCCATCGATTGCTGGAAAGATATTTGAACGGTGGGCGTTCGGCAAACGAGCAGAAATTTGAAAGCTTATGTAAACATTCATCCGAAATGGAAACAAAGGCTGCCAATGCCGAGCGTGCATCAATTAAATACAAACAAGTAGAATTTATGCAAGACCATATCGGAAAAATCTATCCGGGAGTAATTTCCGGGATTACAGATTGGGGAATTTATGTTGAACTTAACAATAAAATTGAAGGTATGGTACCTCTTCGCGAATTGGACGATGACTTCTACATTTTCGATGAAAAAAACTATGCGTTAGTTGGCCGCCATTCCAATAAAACTTACCAATTGGGCGACGAAGTAACCGTAAAAATATGGAGGACAAATTTAGAACGGAAACAGCTCGATTTTTTATTGACACAAAATGAGGAAATTAACAATTTCGAATAGGAAATACTTTAATTCCACTTATTTATACACCTTCCAGACAAGCTAATATTAAATCGTCTGTAATGTTAAAATATTCAAAACCTGTTTTATGGGTAAAATAAATGTTTATATTTGTTTTCAATTTTTAATACAATAAACGTTTTAAAAATGCAAAATAAAACCGAAAGCGGGAATAAAAAAGACCTAAACAGGGAGAATATTTTAAAAATTTCTCGTGAAATTTTTAGCAAGTACGGCTTTAAAAAAACAACGCTTGACGATATTGCCAATGCAGTGCGCAAAGGTAAAAGCTCGCTCTACTACTATTTTGACAGTAAAGAAGATCTTTTTCAGGCAGTAATATTGAAAGAGGTTGATATTTTAGGCCACGAACTTGAAATTGTTATTAATCGCAACACCGACCCGGTGGACAAATTACGCGATTATATCTTAACAAAATTGGCAACTTTTAGAAGTCTCGCTAATTTTTACCATGCCATTGAAAATGATGTAACGGCAGTAGGTTTTATCGATGAGATTAAACTTCGTTACGAGCAGGACGAAATTCGGATGATTAAAAGGATCCTTATTGAAGGCGTACGCAAAAACGAATTTGAAATTTACGATTTCAATTTGGCTGCCATTGGAATTACTACAGCAATTAAAGGTCTTGAAATGCCATTATCCGCAGGATATTACGGAGATGTTAACTTGGAACGCAGTGTAGATATTATTTTGAAAATTATGTGTTATGGGATAATGAAGAGATAACAAATTTGCAACGCAATAAAAGAGGCTGTTCGATACTTTTCGAACAGCCTCTTTTTACATTATCGTTTCTTAATTTAATCTCAATGATTAAAGGTTCATCAGCATTTCAGCTCCCCAAAAGAGGCCAAAAATAACTGCCATTCCAGCAATTGCCCCTGCTGCCAAAGTAAATAATAAATTCATTGGCAATTTCTGCTTTTCATTATCTGATAATGTTGTAATTATTATCTGATTTTGATTTGTTTTTGTTTTCATTATTTTCTTAATTTAATTATAAAAAGACTTAAAAGTCTTCTGCAAAAGTATCTCTTTTAAAAATAATTAAATGAAATAGTATCTATAAACTGGCTTTTGTTAAATTCCTGTTAACCTGTTAAATACAATTTCAAAACGAACAATTCTTAAATTTAGTATGCTTGGAACATCCCATTTTTATCAAAAAAAAATAAGGAACAACAATTAATTTTGTCAATTCCTTATTCAATATTTTTGAAATGAACCTTTTAAATAGCCGACTCAAATTGCTTTAAGAACCGCACATCGTTTTCGAAAAAATGACGGATATCTTTTATACCATAACGCAACATGGTAATTCGTTCAATTCCCATTCCAAATGCAAAGCCTGTATATTTTTCACTATCTATATTGCAACCTTCCAACACATTTGGATCCACCATCCCACAACCTAAAATTTCTAACCAACCCGTATATTTACAAACGTTGCAACCTTTGCCCCCACAAATAGAACAACTCACATCCATTTCTGCGCTGGGTTCTGTAAATGGAAAATAGGAAGGGCGCAACCTAATTTTAGTACCCTCCCCAAAAAGTTCTTTTGCAAATTGAAGCAAAGTTTGTTTCAAATCGGCGAACGAAACATTTTCGTCAACATATAATCCTTCAATCTGGTGGAAAATACAGTGTGAACGGGCAGAAATAGCCTCATTTCTGAAAACACGTCCAGGAAAAATAGAACGGATAGGCGGTTGTGTATGTTCCATAACTCGGATCTGAACACTCGAAGTGTGGGTCCGCAATAAAACATCAGGGTCTTTTTCAATAAAAAAGGTATCCTGCATATCGCGGGCAGGGTGTTCTGGTGGAAAATTCAAAGCTGAAAAAACGTGCCAGTCATCTTCAATTTCCGGTCCTTCGGCAACGGTAAATCCAAGTCGTGCAAAAATGCCAATAATTTCGTTTTTTACCAACGAAAGTGGATGGCGTGTTCCCAATTTCATGGGTTCCCCAGGCATTGTTAAATCCAAGCCAAAATCGCCATTTGAAGTGGTTTCAAACGAATCTTTTAAAGCATTGATTTTTTCGAGCGCAAAGTTTTTTAAAGTGTTGATGGCATTTCCAACTTCCTTTTTTTGTTCCGGCGAAACATTTTTGAAATCGGCAAATAACTTGTTTATGCTTCCTTTTTTGCTGATGTATTTTAACCGAAGCTCTTCCACCTCTTCTTTGCTCGAAGCAGCTATTTTTTCAAGTTCCTCCCTTAAAACATTTATTTTATCTAACATTTTCCACTATTTTATTGCGTGGCAAAGATAATCATTCAAATTAAAAACAAACGCCGGGGCACGGAGAATCCTTTTTCTGTGGATTTATTGGTCTTGGAAAGTCCAACTCCCAATTACCCTGCTTTAGCAATCTTAATATCGTCTGCCACCCAATCGGTAATTTTCACCCAATTAACATAACCCACGCGGTTTGTCCACAGTTGATTTATGTTTTGTTGAAGTGCCGTTTCAGTATATTTTTTCAACCCCGACAGGGCTCCAACAAGCTCAGACACAGCAGTATCCTGATACTTTTTGTCTCTGGTTTCGCGATACAAAGCAAGGTTTGCTGATCCTTCAATGTTATGTTCAATTACTTGTTTTCGCCAGTATTTAAATCCTGTAAAATTTCAATGGCTTTGTCGGCCTGGTTGTGAAGAATCCGAGTAACTTCAAACGGACTTTTTAAACCGGAAGAACCTCCAACAACGGTCATTTTTACAAAGTCGGGGATCTATTGAAATCCTGATTTTTTGTGTGGCGGCAAATTAGTAAACCTGTTTACATCGTGAAAACCCGTTTCGTTTTGCGCATAACCAGGGCGGCTTTTACATGCTTCTATGTACTACTGAAAATCGAGGGGACCCCCATTGAAATCCTGTAGTTGTAGGGTAAATCATTGAAGCTTCCTGCCAGGCTGAAAAAAGTTTTTCCCCATCAACTTCGGGAAATTTATTCTGAAGAATTTGTATAAACCGCTCGTCCGAAACTTCGGGATTATAGCCAAGCCTTCCCCACATCATCCACGGTACAAATATTTTACAATCTCTGTTTGGCGCGGGGTTTCAGCATTTGTCATAGTAAATTCGTACCCCCAAATCCACTGGTCGGATCCATTATAGAAACCACGAGAAATTTCTATTGGTATATTTTTGATGAATTCGCGCACAAAACCGGGAGCTCCCCAACGGAAATAATAATTGTCGTCGTTCCGAAGTGTCTAAATAGTGTTCGTCCATAAAGTCTGCCTTCTGCGTTACGCTCGACATAAAAACAGTCATTTACAAGAGTAAACTCCTTTATTTTATGACTTCGCAAGCCTTGAATTCGAACTTTCTATTCCAAACACCTACTTTATGGACAGACTCTAAATAGTTTTCAATCCCTCAATATCTTTCACAAAATTTTCATGAAAAGGTTGTTCGGTTGCACTCATTATATGTGCCTGTGCGTATTTAAAACTGAAAAGGAATTCTATATTCTTGCTATCAACAAGAGGGTTAAATTTATCTGCAATAGCGCAGGCGATAGTTTGGTTCTGACGGTGGATAAAATTAAACTTGCAATCTGGCATCTCTTTGGCAGCATCTAAAACTCCTTTTGCGTAGGGTGCAAAAGCCCAGTCTTCCTTTTCCACAATTTTTGCAACGTGCATATTTTCACCGGGAGTTAATCCAATTCCCGGCAAGTCGGGATACGAAAAAAATTTGTTTTACACTCTTCCGGAAATAGTCGCGGGTAATTGGGTTGTCGATTCTATCGGTAATTCCGTATTCCCCATCCGTTCCGTTCACAAAAATATTCCAGGTAATTACGTAAAAATCAACATTTCTGCTTTTCCCATACGCCATCACTTTTTTCCAAAACTCTATTTTTCTTCAATCGAAATTTTCTTTAAAATTTCAGGGTTTTACAAAATTTCCGGAGCGTCAAATCCAATACCATTCCTACCGTAAAATTCCTTCTATTCCACTGTTGAGTGCTGAACATCGGTAAGTGCAACATCTTCGTAACCAGAAACTTTTACCATCGATGGAAATGGATACAAACTCCGCAACGAAACATAATTATACCGATAGCGAGCCAGATTATCGATGTACTATGCCCAAAAATCGAAATTCCACATTTCGGGAATATTATTCCGTGCTGCGTCGCAAGGGTCAGTATAACTCGGAGTTCGATCATCAAGCGGAATATTAAATTTTGCGACCCGGCGTTCCATGTACGGGTTTTGTGTAGTTTCCTGAATTCCATCTAAACTATACAACTTAATTTGTTCGGCCAGTTCTAATCCGCCATATATCGCTCCGGCAGCATCGGCTCCAAAAACTATAATCTTATCGTCGGTTTTTATACTAAATCCTTCCGTTTTTAAATCAGGAGAACCGGGTTGAGTTGATAAAACAATATCTGCATTTTTAGTTTCAGCTTTTTGAATTTGAATCCCTTTTTCATTTGTTGCCGCTTTTATTTCATCAATAGCAAACTGAATTTGTGGGTTTTCTTCAAAATATATTTTTACCGGTTGATTGGTATTTGCACAAGCAAAAAATAATGAAACAAAGATAACAAGTCTCTGCAAAAGATTGGCTTTGAAAAAGGGCATGATTTTTTTAAGCGTTATAAAATTAATTTCTATGCCCCCAAATCCCAACGACGGAAATACAATCCTTGTCTTACAATAGGTAAAGTTTTAAATTCAATTTCTTCCATTTCGGACAACGAAAGCGGAGAAAATTCGGAAGCGATATTTACGTCTTCTTCTATTTGTGCAACATTATCAATTCCAATTATTGTGGTACTTACCGGTAAACTCATGTTGTAAGCCAGTGCCTCTTTAATGGTAATTGTACCCGGTTTTTGAGTTGCCAAGCGAGCTGGTTGCTCATTCATTGGAGGAGGGGTCCAGGTAGAAATCATGCGCCCACGGGTAGCCACTTTCATTCCAATTATTGCAATTCCACGTTTTTGTGCTTCCGGTAAAAGGTAATTTTTGAAACTCAAATAATGAACATCAGCAGCATTAATCGCCATTAAAATTGAGTCAAACGGATAATTTTTTATGGCATTCATTAAAACCAGAGGTTCAAAATGGCCTGTAATTCCAAGGTGCCGCACGATTCCTTCTGATTTTGCTTTTTCCATTGCTTTAATTGCGCCGTCTTTTGCAAAAATCTGATTGATTTGATCTTGTCGTTGTATATTATGCAATTGCCACAAATCGAGGTGGTCGGTTTGTAAATTTTTTAAGCTTTCTTCGAGCAAACGCATCGATCCGTCGTAACTTCTGTCGTGGGTTTTTGAAGAAAGCCAAACTTCACTCCTCCTGGTTTTCATTACTTGGCCAATATTTAGTTGACTTTGTCCGCCACCGTATGAAGCCGCAGTGTCAATATAATTTACACCCAAATCAATCGCGCGGTTAATTATTTTTTCCGAAATTTCCTCCGTCCCTTTCCTTTCCAGTGTTGCCTGGCCCCCTAAACTTAAAACACCTACTTTGTAACCCGTTTTTCCAAACGAACGAGTAGGCATTGCACCGTAAGTAACCGGGTTAAAAGGATTTTCGTCGTTCTTTTTAATCGAAATTGGTTTGTCAATTTCATTTGCAGCAAACGAACTGCCAACGGTTACAGTTGCTGCCGCTGCCAAACCTGTACCTAAAAATTTTCTCCTGTTGATTTTTTTCTTTTTCATCGGTTTAGTTTTTATGATTTAAACTGACTTACAAGATACCTTAAATTCCTGATTTTTAAAAATCTAATGTTTACAATCTACTAAATAGCAACTATTTTAATAGCTGAATTGGTCAGATTATATTGTAGGATTGTACCTATTCTCAATAAATAGAACAACATGCCAATTTGTAATATTTTCAGATTGATTTGCTGTTAAAAAGGTTTTTACATATTTTTGCAGTCCTTAAAAAAGTAATTGGTCCCATAGTTCAACGGATAGAATAGTAGTTTCCTAAACTATAGATCCAAGTTCGATTCTTGGTGGGATCACTTTTGAATAACGTAAAACACTGTAAATAAATTTATCACAGTGTTTTTGTTTTGTAAAACGGCAAATATAGTATCAAATAATCAGGCTTTAATAGAGTTAATTAACTTTTAATTTGTACTTCACAATTATCATATAATCAATGTATTAAAAATTTTCAAATATGCTTTGTTTACATTTTTAGTTGTATAACACACGGTGTATCAATATTATACGGGATACTTTACAGTATTGATTATTATACCGCTCCGTGTTTTTGCAGGTTTTGATAAAAAACAGGGTTGAATTGCTTAATCCGGGTGCTTGTTTGTTCA
The DNA here is from genome assembly GCA_021648495.1 of Draconibacterium sp. Taxonomy (GTDB): domain Bacteria; phylum Bacteroidota; class Bacteroidia; order Bacteroidales; family Prolixibacteraceae; genus Draconibacterium. The sequence goes on along the minus strand of JAKIST010000112.1, from coordinate 2,843 downwards.
CCCCTAAAAACAGATCTTGTCAGTTCAATGACATCAACACCGGCAAGGCCACTAAATATTTCAATGATTATCAAGGGTATTTTTTGCTGTTCTGAAGCAATACTGTATTGCATGGCATCTTCCAATACTGATGCGAATATCCTGTCAAACGGGCTGTAGTCCGTAATCCATCGGTGAAATGATAATATTGTATATTGTACCAGGCTGATTGTCGCATCAGCAATTTGAGCATCGAAGCAGGTTGATCTGCTTTTGCCCAAGTTGAGGTTTTGTTTTTTTGATAAGTTTGAATATTCCCTGAACTTCTTTTAACGCTTGCCGGCACTCTTTCACAACTCGGTACTGAACGGATAAGCGTTTGTTTGCTGTTGTCAGGCGTTTCTTCAAATCACCTGCTTGGCCCCCCTTTTTACGGTGGAACGAAAAACGAAGGGGGTAAAAACTTAACCCGTCCCAATATCCCATCGCCAAAATTTTGTACCCAAAAATGGAACCCCCACTGACATGGTCGTGGACACGGCTTACCAATCCGGTTTTGATGCCGCTCTTTGACAATGGGCTATCGTCAAAAAAAAATGCCCGCACACTATTCAGCAACCCTGTATTTATTCCATCGGCAAGGTTCTTGAAACGTAATGCCACCAAATACAGCAACGAGCGCCAGTTAATTTTTGGATTGTTCTTCAAATCATAAAAAACGCTATTGCCGCATCCAACCCCATGATCTGCCCCTAAACCCGATTTTAACAACATTGGGACACTTTTAAGGTGATAGAACGGCATCAGCACCAGGAGTAAAATTATATCAGGAACATTTACCCCGCAACGCTTTACCCCGTTAAAAAACTGCCCTATCCTCGCAACCTTCAATATTTTTAAAGTGTGGAAAATATCAACCGCATTTTTCTCCCCGTTATTTCCAATCGTAGAAATATTTACAATACCTTTGTTTTGTTGCATGGTCATTGAATTGTTGTTTTGTAATTGTTGATGTAACTATCATAAAACTAAACAATTACAATGGTTTTTGCAACTTTTTTAGATTATTTTTACGTTTTTTATTGCTGATTGTCAATGTGTTATGAAATCCAAATTAAAAGTGAAAAAAGAAAACTAACGAAGTCTGAAAATGAGAAAAAAGATTTATTACATAATATTGTTAATTGTAATTTACAGCTTCAATTCTCATGCCCTCGAAAGCCACCCAACCGGCGCACGTTCACTTGCACTTTCAAACGCTTTTGTATCTGTTTCAGATACTTGGAGTACTTTTCACAACCAGGCAGGATTGGCTTTAATTGAACAATTTACAGCAGCAGTTTTTTATGAGTCGGAATTTACAATTGACGAATTGTCGTTGACTGCCGGCTCGTTAATCCTCCCGGTAAATGCTGGTACATTTGGGCTTTGTTTTTCACAGTTTGGGCAAGGTTCATTCAAAGAAAATAAAATTGGCTTAGCATTTGCTAAACCACTTTCAGAAAAAATTTATGCAGGGATTCAAATCGACTATTTTTCGCAAAGGTTTCCCGAAAACAGCGGTACATTCGCATTTGCCACTTTCGAAGCAGGAATTATCTATTCACCCAATAAGAAGCTGTTTTTAGGAGCTCATATTTTCAACCCCATTTCTGGTGGAATAGAAACATTGGAAGGCAAACAAAAAATGCCCGTAATATTTAGGCTTGGTGGCCATTATGAATTTGATGAAATGATTTTGATAAGCGTTGAAATTCAAAAAGATCCAGAAAACCCATTTCTAATAAAAACCGGGATTGAATTTTCTCCGGTACAAAATTTCGTGTTACGTTTTGGAGTTTCGGGGAAACCTGTGAATTACACTGCCGGATTGGGTTACCGGTTTGGGAAGGTTACCACCGACATCGGTTTTAGTTACCATGGAAATTTAGGTTTAACACCAGCCATTTCCATCCAGTTTTATCTGTAATAATTGAGACTAGTAGATTTTTTAGATCGGAGTTGTATGCCATGCTGAAAACCCATTGAACAATTAGGCACGTTTGGTTTTTGCCCCCCTAAAATACAACGCCAAGGAAAAACCAAAAGAACCTAATTCTTCTGCATTGCATAGAGATAGAAATAAAATTGAGCAGTTAAAATAAATTGGGAAAAGCAAAATTTGGAAAAAGATTTAATAGTACTTTTACACTACTAATCGTTATGAAAAATTTAGTTCTTATAAGTGGTATTCATGGAGTAGGTAAAGGCACTATTTGCCAGAAAATCTGTACAGAAACAAGTTCGATTCATAGTACAGCGAGTGATATTTTAAGATGGGACGAATTAAGTAAACCTGACAATAAAAAAGTGGCTAATATTCAGGACACACACAAAAGAGATTATTAACCGGATTAAAAACAATAATTGGTAGTAGTGAAACTTATTAATTAAATGGTCATTTTTGTTTATTCAATTCAAAAGGAGAGGTAGAAAAAGTACCAAGAGAAACTTTTGAACAGATTAATCCAATGTCGGTTGCAGTCGTTACGGATAATGTTGAGAAAATTCAAGAACGAATAAAAGATAGAGATAAAAAATTATACGATATTTAGTACCTGCAAGAAAACCCTAAACCATTTGACAATCAGATAGATATTGTTAATAACTTTCTTGAATATTATTAAAATAAAAAACTCTGGTATTATTAAAATGCTTATTTTTAACGTGTTAACTAATTGAGGTTCGCTTAAAAAACGAACTTAGGGTTTGTGAAGAAATAACATGACTGGAATTGACGAAGTTATTTTGTGCGATAACAAGGCAAAAAACGTAGCTATAGCCATAGTTACAGCGAGGCTTTTTAACGAAGTTAGCGTGCAAAA
>JAKIST010000111.1 GCA_021648495.1 Draconibacterium sp. | reverse complement strand
AATATCAGAAGCATAAATTTATTTGTAAAAATCTTCTTTTCAAGTGATCGTTTTACTTTTTCGAAAAGTAATTCATCATAATCATCCCAGTTTTCGAATATATAATGTTTTCGGAATTTACCTGCCGGAATATTATGGGCAAACATTGCAGCTTCGATGGGCAGGGTTCCCGAACCACACATTGGATCAATAAAATCGGTGTCGCCTTTCCAGCCCGAAAGGAGTATCATTCCCGCAGCAAGGACTTCGTTTAATGGAGCTTCGCCCTGTTTGATCCGATAACCTCTTTTGTGCAAAGATTCTCCCGAACTGTCTAAAGAAACCGTGCACGAGTTGTGATGTACGTGCAGGTTTATTACAATTTCCGGGTTTTCTGTATCTACATTTGGGCGTTTCCCAAATTTTTCCCTAAAATAATCAGCAATGGCATCCTTTGCTTTAAGGGAGGTAAACATTGAATTACTAAAATCCCTGGAATTAACGACAGTGCTATGAATTACAAAGCTTTGATCAATTTTTAAATATTGTCGCCATTCAATACGCTTGCACTTTAAATAGAATTCATCAACATTCCTGAACTGAAAGAACTCAATTTCTTTTAAAATACGCAAGGCAGTTCTTAATAAATAATTCGATTTATAAATCAATTCAAGATTGCCCTCATAAAAAACCGCGCGGTTTCCCAGGTTAATATTATTGCCCCCAATTATTTTTATTTCATTGGCCAGCACCTGTTCGATACCTGCAGAAGTTTTGGCTATTAGTTTATAATTTTCCAATTTTATTGGTTTATAATTAAATGCCTGCCCCATCGATAAAATTAGATTCTCTTGGGCGCGATTGTATTACTTTAGAATAGGCCGGTAAATTATTGGTAACCCAAACATTTCCCCCAATTACAGAACCTTTTCCAATGGTAACCCTACCTAAAATTGTTGCTCCTGAATAAATTACAACATCATCTTCTAAAATGGGGTGGCGTGGAATTCCTTTTATTGGGTTTCCATTATCATCAAGGGGAAAGCTTTTTGCCCCTAAAGTAACTCCTTGATAAATTTTTACATTTTTTCCTAAAATACAGGTTGAACCAATTACAACACCTGTACCATGATCTATGGTAAAATTTTCTCCAATTTGAGCCTTTGGATGAATATCTATTCCTGTTTCGTTGTGTGCCATTTCAGAAATAAATCGTGGAATTAAAGGAACTTCCAACAGCAGTAGTTTATGTGCTACCCTGTAATTTGTTATTGCCCTAATTCCAGGATAAGCAAAAATAATTTCACCAATATTTCTTGCAGCGGGGTCGTTTAAAAATATGGCTTCGACATCTGTTACAAGTTGCCGACGTATTTCGGGTAAATATTCAATAAAAGTTAATGCTATATTTTCTGCCTTTTTTTTGTGGGTTTTAAGCCTGCTCGCTTTTTCATCTAAACAATCAAAACATAACCCTGCTAATATTTCTTTGTTTAAAAGTTCATAAAGTTCATCAACATAAACACCCATATAATATTTGGTTGTATTAGGCCTTAACGACGTATTTCCAAAATAGCCAGGAAATAAAATTTCACGAACAAGGTCGATAACTTCTCTAAGTTTGGCAATAGATGGCAAAGGTTCACCCAACTTGTGTTCGTGACAAACCGATTGATATGAAGCCGGATCGCTTAGCTTTTCGATGGTTCTCGATATTTTATTGTCAAAAATTTTAGTAGTCATATTATTCTGAATAAGGATGTAAAGCTAATTACAATTGAGGAACATTTAATTAAAAAACAAAAAAGTATTCTTCTTGTTGACAATTTATTCCAAATGGTTTAAAAAGGAAAGGGCATTTTGAAAGCGTTTTTCACTTTTTCCACGAACAATCTTGTATTTGAAATTGTAATTTTCAATTTCTTGAACGTATTTGTTGTGAAGGATAATTCTTTGTTCTCCACCATTTTCGCGAACAGGATCGGGTATCCATGGCAAATCAATGTCGCATACTAAAAACAGATCGATGTTCGTTTTTTGAATTTCTTTGGAAAACCAATCTGGCACTGCGTCAAAAACAACTTCAAACCAAATTTTTGTGATAATTAACCAAGTGTCGATAAATATAAAAGGTTGAGCGGAATGTTGTAAGGCGTTTAATTGTTCAATTTGTTCTCCGGCAATCGTTTCAACATCGTGGAAGTTGTATTTTCGCTTTATTTTTTCTACGTATTCCCGTGCAAATTCCGGAACAAAAGGTACATCGAAATGGTTTGCCAAAGCTTCGGTCAAGGTGCTTTTACCTGTTGATTCGGCACCAGTAACAACTATTATTTTAGGTTTGGTTTTCAATGTTGAGATTTTAGATCTTTTTTCCATTCAATATAACCGAGATATGCCATTGCTGTATAAATTACAAATAAAATTACGGTTGGCCAGAGCCCTTTATAAATATATAAACCGGCTGAGATGAAATCGACAAAAATCCAAATTAACCATTGTTCGATGTATTTTTTTGCCAACATCCAGGTTGCGATAATACTTAATGCAGTAGTAAAAGAATCCATGTACGGCACATCGGAATCTGTGAAATTTAATAGGATTGCCAATATTACCAAATACAATATTGTTGCGATTACCGTTAACTTGATCCAGAGTTGTTTGCTTGCCAATCGTACCGGGACAGTTTTGCTGTCTTCAGTTTTTTTGCCTTTAATCCAGAAATACCATCCATAAATACTGATGCCTACATAATACACCTGCAGGCCCATGTCTGCATAAAACTTACTTTGAAAAAACACAACAATATAAAGTGCCGAAGTTAACAGCCCGGTTGGCCAGGTAAGAATATTTTGGCGGATTGAAAAGAAAATATATAAAATACCAAGAATGGCTCCCAGCATTTCAATTTTATTACTTAAGAGCCATTCCGAAATAAATTCCAGCATAATCTAATGTTCGGTATTAACCAACAGATTGTTGTATTCGTTTTGGTTTTTAAGTACTGCCAGTGCTTTTAAAATAACTTCATCATCTTTATAGTAAATTTTATACAATTCGTTCCGTGAAAAAATATCGCGTGCAATAAAAGCCTTAACTTCCTTTTTTATCATTTTTTCAGCAAAAGCAAGACTTGCGTCATCCTTTTCTATCTCTTCTTTTTTGCCTCTCGCAACAATATCTTCAATCATATTCGATGTAACTTTAAAGTTTTTTTCGAATTGTTGAAATTCAGGATAACTGCTCTTTAGGTCTTCTCTGTGTTGATCCACATAATCCAGGACATAATTGTTGATTATATTTTTTCGGCGTAACTTGTTTATGTATTGATAATGACTGGAAGTATCCATGGGAATAAAAATATCGGGCATAATACCACCACCACCAAATACATTTCGTCCGTTAACCAGCGTTTTGTATTTTTGCAATTGATCAAATTCAATGCTGTCGGCATTAAACATTTCGCCACTGGTTATTCGATGGATATAATCCTGACGATACTCTTTCAAACCATCTTTATAAGGCTTTTGGATGCACCTTCCACTTGGTGTATAATAATGTGCGGTTGTTAAACGTACCATTGATCCATCGGTTAAAAAGTAGGGTTTTTGTACCAACCCTTTTCCGAACGACCGGCGTCCGATAATAATGCCACGATCCCAGTCTTGAATGGCTCCTGAAACAATTTCGCTTGCCGAAGCTGAATTTTCATTAACCAAAACCACAAGGTTCCCTTTTTCGAATGAACCTTTCGATGTAGCTCTGTATTCACGTTTTGGGTCATGTAATCCATCAGTAAAAACAACTAAATCGTTGTTTTTTAAAAATTGATCGGAAATTTCAATGGCAGTTTTTAGGTAGCCTCCGCCGTTTCCTCGCAAATCTAAAATCAGGTTCTTGAGGTTTTCCTTTTTAAGTTGATTTATGGCTGTCAGGAACTCCTTGGTTGTTGTTGCCGAAAATTTATTTAGTTTGATGATCCCGGTAGATTCGTTGAGCATATACGAGGCATCTAAACTGAAAATTGGGATTTTGTCGCGAATAATGGTAAAGTCAAGCAAATCTTTTTCGTGTTTGCGCATAATTTTAAGGTCAACCCTCGTTCCTTTGTCGCCACGTAGCATATCAAAAACATCACTGTTTTTTAATCCAATTCCCGCAATCATTTTATTGTCAACTTCAATAATCCGGTCGCCTGCCCTAAGTCCAACTTTTTCCGATGGACCTCCCGAAATAGTAGTGGTTACAAGTAAAGTATCTTTAAAAATATTGAATGAAATTCCGATACCTTCAAAATTGCCTTTTAAAGGTTCGTTCATTTTCTCCACTTCCTCTTTCGAAATATAAACTGAATGTGGATCCAATTCGCTAAGCAAATAAACGATTGCTTTTTCTGTTAAATCATCAACATTGACCGAATCAACATAGTAGCCATCCACCAATCGCAGTAACCTGCCAAATTTCAACTGGTTTTTTTGAACCGAATTTTGTGCTTCCACCAATGAAGCAGGTAAAACGAAAAGAACAGATAAAAGCAAACTAAAAATTACTTTATTAACTTTTTTGAATAATAACTTCTGCATATTGTTTTTTATTAATTTCATATAAATTGACAAACGAATTATTTAATGCGTTATTTTTTAAGAATATTAATTGAATGAATACGAAACAACTATTCCCACTCAATTGTTGCCGGCGGTTTAGAACTGATGTCGTAAACAACCCGGTTTATGCCCCTAACTTTGTTGATTATTTCGTTGGACATTTTTGCAAGGAAATCGTAAGGCAAATGAACCCAGTCGGCAGTCATTCCATCGGTGGATGCCACGGCGCGCAACGCCACGGTATTTTCGTAAGTACGCTCATCTCCCATAACCCCAACCGATTGAACGGGCAACAACATAACACCGGCTTGCCAAACTTTGTTGTATAATCCCCACTCTTTTAAACCATTAATAAATACCGCATCGGCTTCTTGCAACATTTTAACTTTTGCAGGTGTTACATCACCTAAAATCCTGATTCCCAATCCTGGACCGGGAAATGGGTGACGTCCCAATAATTCTTTTTTTATTTCAAGTGCTGCGCCAACCCTTCGAACTTCGTCTTTAACAAGCAAACGCAAAGGTTCAATTATTTTTAAGTTCATTTTCTCGGGAAGGCCACCTACATTGTGGTGCGATTTTATGGTTGCCGATGGTCCGTTTACCGAAACAGATTCAATAACATCGGGGTAAATTGTTCCCTGTGCCAACCATTTTACATTTTGTATTTTGTGCGCCTCTTCATCAAAAACTTCAATGAAGTTCCGCCCAATTGCTTTTCGCTTTTGTTCCGGATCCTTAATCCCTTTTAAACCGTCCCAGAATTTTTGTTTTGCATCAACCCCTAAAACATTAAGTCCCATGTTTTTATACGAGTGCAAAACGTCTTCATATTCATCTTTCCTTAACAATCCATTATCTACAAAAATACAGGTTAAATTTTCGCCAATAGCTTTATGTAACAGTACCGCTGCTACACTGGAATCAACTCCTCCTGACAAACCCAGAACTACTTTGTCGTTCCCTAATTTTTGTTTCAACTCTTTAACGGTAGTTTCAACAAACGAATCGGGTGTCCAATTTTGTTTACAAGCGCAAATGCCGGATACAAAATTTTCTAAAAGTTGAGTTCCTTCCGTAGTATGGTAAACTTCGGGATGAAATTGAATCGCCCATGTTTTTTCATCGTCAATTTTATAAGCAGCATAACTTACATCTTCGGTTGACGCAATTACTTTATAGTTTTTCGGAAGTTTTATTATTGTATCTCCGTGCGACATCCAAACTTGCGTATGTAGGCTGATATTGTTGAACAACACACAATCGTGTTCAATAAAGCCCAAGTTGGCCCGACCATATTCACGCGTGTCCGACGGTGCTACTTCGCCACCATAAAAGTGGGCTAAATATTGCGCACCATAACAAACCCCCAAAATCGGTATTTTCCCTTTTATTTCTGAAAGGTCAGGTTTCGGGGCATTTTCGTCGCGTACCGAAAATGGGCTGCCGGAGAGGACAAGCCCTTTTACAGTTTCATCTATTTCGGGATAATGATTGTACGGGTGGATTTCGCAATACACATTTAACTCGCGAATTTTACGGCCAATTAACTGCGTATATTGAGAACCAAAATCAAGAATTAAAATTTTTTCCTGCATCAAATAATATTTTTGGTAGTGAAACCTTTTAATCAAAAAATTCCTCGAGGTTCTAACTCGGGGTTCCATATATTCTCCCCTGAATTTCAGGGGAGGTGTCATCCGGCAACTGACGGATGACAGAGGGGTAAAATAACGAAAATTCGATTTTCGGTTTCTTTGCCGAAATAAAGTTGGCAAAATACTACTTGGCCCTGCCTCGGAGATAGTCAACTTTAAGAATTTTCTTTATTGAAAAAACAAATGTAAAAATAACACACTAAAAGTAATTCGTTTGTTCATGAAAAGAGTGGGATGTTAACAACATGGATAAAAACAGAATAAACCCGGACACTATTTTATGAAATTATTTTCAAATATAATCATTTGAAAAGAGGGGTTAATCAATAATTATTAAATTTGAACGAATTTTACAAATCAAATAGTTAATGAAATTTTTTCGCTCCGTTATTATCCTTCTCTTTTCGGTTTTTATTTTTAATTGTTTGAATGCACAAGACTTAAAAGAAAATGAGCTTATTGTTATTAAAGGTGAAAAATATGTGCTTCATCAGGTTCGCACCGGGGAGACGATTTATTCTATTTCGCGCGATTTTAAGGTCGGACGCTCCGTTTTAATTCAAAATAATCCGAAAATTTCGGATGGTTTAAATATTGGTGAGATTTTAAAAATCCCGTACCGAAACGATGCCAGCTTAACTCAAATACCTGCGTTTCAAAAAGGTGATCCAACACGTTTCGAATTTCATAAAATAAAATCGCGAAAAGAAACGCCCTATTTTATTGCAAAAAAATATGGGATTACCGTTGAAGAAATCTACGCGTATAATCCTGAAGTTAGAAAATTCAGGAGAGGGAAAAAAATTCGAATCCCGGTTTGGGAAAGATTTGAAAAACCTGTAGTTGAAGAGCCCAACCAAACTGTTCAACCTAAAAATTTGGGGAATGAAATTCAGGTTCATACTGTTTTGTCGGGAGAGACATTGTATTCTATTTCAAAAAAATATGATGTTGCCGAAAGTGAAATTCTTTTCTACAATCCGGAAGCAAAAAATTTAAAAGCCGGTTCAAAGATTAACATTCCTGTTAAATCGTTGGAAGTTGCGACAGTTGTTGAGCCAGAAAAAAAATCGGCAAACGTTAATTATTTCGAACATATTATCGAATCGGGAGAAACAATGTGGGGAACCACCCGGAAGTACGGTGTTTCTGAAGAGGTGCTCAAAGAATTGAACCCGGCACTTCGAACAGGTTTCCCCGCAGGAGTGGTAATTAAAATCCCGGTAAAAAATAAAATTGAAGTTACACAAGCAAAACCGGTAAACGACGATGCATTTTTAAAACATTTGGTGAAACCGGGTGAAACCTTGTACGGATTGGCCGCTATATACAATTTAAATATCCCCGAAATTAAAAAATACAACCCGATTTTGGAAAATCGTAACCTTGTTATTGGCGAAACAATTTTAATTCCTAAGGAAATAAATAAAGAAATTTTACAGTACGAAGTTGAAAATGAGGTTGATTCTATTCAGCAACTGGAAGCATTTTATAAAGTTGAGCTGCCCGTTGAAATTCCTGAACCGTGCAAACAAAATGAGTTTAGCACTTTTTCAAATAAAACTTACGATGTTGCATTGTTTTTGCCTTTGTACCTCGAGGCAAACGATACATTAAACCGTGAAACGATGAATGTAGTACCTGTTGATTCTTTGTCGCAAATTGAAACGGAGCTTGTTCAGGATACTACTATTGAAAAGGTCGGACCCAAGGAGCTTTTTAAAGAATTTTACCGAAATAGCGAAAGTTTTGTTCAATTTTATGAAGGTGTTTTGCTTGCCGTTGATTCGTTGCAGAAATCGGGTATGCAGATTAATCTAAATGTTTTTGATACCCAACGAAACATGGATTCAATTCGGGCGTTTATTTTTTCAGATGAGTTTTTGGAAACGGATTTAATTATTGGTCCAATTTACCAAAATGTACAAAAAGAGGTTGCACAGATTGCAGCGAAAAACCGGATACCAATTGTTTCGCCACTTGAATCGGAATCGAATATAATTAATAGTAATCCTCAATATTTTCAAGTTACCCCGTCACGAAATTATATTGCTGAAAAAACGGCTGAAATGATTGCCGAAGAATACTTTAACAGTAATTTTATTGTAGTCAGGACCGCGGCCTACGTAGGAACTCCGGAAGGCAAGTTGGTAGAACTAATTCAAGAGAAGCTGTTTAATTCGGGATTCTTAAGCAAGAGGAATGGCGTAAATTTTACGGTTTATGATTTTAAAAACGAAGGTCCAGCCGGGTTGAGGAGAATTATGTCGCACCGGAAAGAGAATGTTGTTTATATTCCATCTACCGATGAAGGTGAGTTAAGTGTCGCCATTTCAAATGTAAATAACCTCGCTGACGATTATTCGATTACACTAATTGGTTCCAATCGTTTTCAGAATTACAAGAGTATTGATGTTGAGCAATTTCATAATTTAAAATTGAGATACATTGCACCTTATTGGATAGATTATAAAAATCCGGTTGCCATTGGTTTTATAGAGAAATTTAAAAGTAATTTTGGAACCGAACCCAGCAGCATTGGGGTACAAGGTTACGATGTTGCTTTCTATTTTTTAAAAGCGCTTAAATATTTTGGAAATAATTTTGAAGATTGTTTACCTTATTTTCACCTGAATTTGGTTCAGGGCAATTATCATTTCGAAAAGGTTTCGCAATTTGGTGGATACATGAACCAGGGCGTTTCAGTAATTTCTTACAGTCGCGATTACGAAGTAACAAGAAATCGTATTTTAGGGCAGCCTAAATTGGTGGATAATTTTTAAAGGTATAACCAAATCAAATTAATTGAACTTTTAAATCCATGTTTAAACAACTTAATGTTATCATGCTATTTATTTTAAGTAGTTGACCATCTCCCGTTTTTAAAGTTCATAATTTAATGCAAGGCTTAACTGTCCATCATCCCGGGAGATTTCAGTTTGAGGAAGAAAAGCTCTGGGTGTTATGTTTGCCAGCAATACTTTTATGATTGTGCTGATTTTGTAATATATAAAGTTACGCAGTTCGCACATTTTTTCTTTGTTCAATGTTTTTACCCCGCTTTGCAACAATAGCTTTGTATGCAGTGAAGAGAGAGAAGAATATATAATACTCATTGCTATGGTCAATATTGCCAACATACCCTGCAAGCCCTCGAACGTTTTAATTTGGATATCCTCTAAATTATAGCAACTTTTTATATGCCGGTGGTATTCTTCAATTTTCCAGCGAAAGCCATAAGCGGTAAATGCTTCTTTGATTACATCGACTATATTCTCTTTTGGTGACCGTGTAAGCAGCCAGCAATAACCACCGTTCTTCCTTTTGGTCACAACCAGCCAAAGATCGTACTCTTTGTTTTTAATTTTGTATTTTACTTTAATTGCCCCACATTCATAAACTACTTTATGTTTTTTGTTTTTTTTTACTTTGGTTGCTGTCAGCTCCATAAACAAAGGTACTTTTCTACTGATCTTGTTCACAGGGATTTCTTCTCCCTTATAAATCAGTTTTGTGGTTTTCTTTAAACGTAAATTGAAATTACCTTGTCCGGCAATTATGAAGTCCCTGCAAATAGGCCTGTCCATGCCACGGTCAAATATTTTGGCAACATCTTTGTCGATTATGGCATCGACCTCTTCAATGGCTTTCATAACTTCTTTGTTCTCACTTTTTGCCCCGTGGTCAAAACTGTAAAGGTTGTTGAGCAATGGTGCCATTTCCTGTTCTTTGCTAAAATGCACCACGTCCATCAACCAATAACCAAGACCGATAGATGCTTTGTCCCCATCTTTTACATAGTCAAGACCTTCCATCATTTTTGCATATTTCTTCTGGATATCCGAGCCGTCAAAAAGAATATAGTCTCCATGGCAAATACGTCCCTTAACGCTGTTCATGTGCCCGCGGAATAATTTTTGGAAAAAGTTTTTTTTATTGTAATGGTTACGAAACCGTTTGGTGGTCTGGCTTAAAGATATATTGTCGCAAATACCGGTCGCAATCTTATTTACCAATACTGTTCCTGATTTTAATATACCTGTTGTCATTTCCCGGATACAGCGTGATTCGGGTTTAGATAAATAGTTCTCAAGATGAAGAAAATAGCGGCTAACCCTGTTCTGTACCTGTTTTGTTAATACATTTGACATGAGCTGGTTTTTTTAATGTTAATATTATTTGTTTACACTATAAATATAACATTTTAAAACCAGCTTTCCTCACAGGGAAAAGCTTTAAAGCCGTTGATACGAAAGATATGTAGAACTTTTTAACCATATTTTCGGGAGATGGTCAACTACTTTTTAAAAATATGTTTTCAGATTAGAATTGAACAGCCCTGGTTGACCCTGGTTTTCGATGTGATAATTCAAGGAAATAAAGTATCTTTACCATGATTTAGGAAAATCGTTTAATGGGTTCTGTGATTTCTCTCGAATCATAAGTGACAAAATGAATTTTTAGAACCCACCTTTAAATATATTTGTGCATTTAACAGACTGGTCAACCTAAATGAAAATAAATACAAAATATGAAAGAAGTTTATGTATATATTTTTGTTTACTTGTACTTGTTGGTATTTCGTTTAATCAATCTTTATTTTCCCAAACTTATGGTCTCAAATTCAATGCTCAGGATGTAACTCTCGATAAAAGAACCGAATTGAATTTGTCTCCTAACGATTTCATGAAATTTAAAGATGAATTTGAGATTGCTTTCGATTATAAAAGTTCCCGAATTAATTCAAATTCAGATTTATTTGGTTATGTTTTTCGGATTATAAATAAAGAAGATAAAAATATTGACTTATTAAGCACTCCCACACCTAATATTGGTTTAAACCTGGTCGTTGGAGAATCTAATAAAATTGTTCCCATTAGATATCCTCTATATTGGTTAAATAATTTGATAAAGTTGCGAATTAAATTTATATTGTCAGAGGACCGGTTAATTTTCTATACTCCTGATACATTTTATGTCCATGAAAATGTAGGACTTAAAAAACAAGAAGAGGTCAAAATTATTTTTGGAGTTAATGATTACAAGCAATTCAATAGTAGTATTCAAGAAAGGATGATCCAAATGTTTAATGATCTAATTTTTGTGAAATTAGAGATTAATATGTTAAATGATGTAAAATTTGGTGAATATATACAAGATAAAGAATTATCAAATTATTTGCATTACCTAAAAGATGTGAGAAAGAATCGAAAATATGATTTGAAAGAAGAGGAGGAACAGATGATAAATCTGAAGAATCAATATGGTAAAAATGGATTCTCAAAATTATACAACGAATTAACATCTTCCTTTGAATTTGAATTGGAAGTAGATGGTGAGATAAAAAAACTTAGTGGTCCACAATTAAGGGCATTAAGGATGAATCCTGATCATGATGTGAGACAGAGAGCAATGAAACTATTTTTTGATAAGTACAAGGAGAATAAACTGGTAATCGTCAGTATTTTCAATAATCTATTCAAAGATTACATGGTAGAAAATCAGAAAAGAGGATATG
>JAKIST010000110.1 GCA_021648495.1 Draconibacterium sp. | reverse complement strand
TCTTTTGGCGATATTTTCATTTTTTTCAATTCACTGATGCTAAGGCATCACTTCATCTCAAAAAAGTAAAAATCTCATCCAAAATAATCTATTTTATAAAATTCGATAGTTTTCTTGCAGATACTATATAGCATTTTACTTTTTCCAAAATAAATGCCAAACGCCGGAAGCCTGACAAATGTTTATCATTAAATGTCTCGCTGTCAGCTGATTTTGTAATCTATTGTCGAATATGTTGAATTTCAAAAAATTAGGATTCTGTCATATTTTCATTCATTGAATTTCTATATAAAGAACTTCGAAATTTTCATGTTCCAATATTAGTGTCAAGTCAAACCTGTAACTTCAGAACGTCATGCTGTCCGTCAGTTGACGGATCAGCATCTCCCTACACAACGTAAGATTCCGAAACGAGTTTTCCCGAGGGGATCGCTTTGCGGGGAATGACGTACCCGAAAATTTAAAGCTTGACTTAACACTTGGCGCCGGTTACAAGCAGCGAAACCAATATTTGCCAAAATAAAAACACATATTTTTTATTTTTCTGAAAGGATTCAACCCTAATTCCGTCCATATTCATAACACAAAAACGTGTATAAAGAAAATGAGCAATACAAACGGTAAATCGAAACTTTGGTTTTTCGAAAATTTCAATTTTTTAGAATCGATGACCCAAGAGGAGAAAAAGGAGTTGAGTGAATGTTCGGTGATGAAAGAGGTAAAACAAAACGAACTGGTTTATCTTCCCCACGATATTTCTTCAAAGATCTATTTTTTGAAAGAGGGGAAAGTAAAAATTATTTCTTATTCTGAAGAGGGCCGGGAACTGATACATGGGATTTTAAAAGCCGGCGAAATTTTTGGTGAGTTGGCATTGTCCGGCGAATCCCGACGGGAAAATTTTGCAATGGTAACTGAAGACGCGCTGATTTGCCAGGTTGGGGTTTCTGAATTTGAACGTTTACTTAAAAACAGTCCGATATTAAATCTGGAGGTCATCAAACTAATCGGGTTTCGATTAAAACGTATCCGGACAAGACTGGAGCGCATGTGGTTTAAATCGGCAGAGGAGCGCATAAAATCGTTACTGGCCGAATTGGCAGAAGACCACGGAAATAAAACGGAAAATGGTATTGAAATCCCGCTCCGCCTAAAACATCAGGAAATTGCGAGTTTGGCAGCTACTACCCGACAAACTACCACAACAATTTTAAACAAATTGGTTAAACAGGGTGAAATTGAATACGACAGAAAAAGGATATTGATAAAAAATCATCTTTGATTTTTCAAAAGGGAACTTTCCCAATATTTTTTAGAATCGTGGACGGTCTTTTTATATTTCTTTTTGAACAATTATCAAATTCTTGTGAGGCACTAAAATCCGGGAAACAACAAAAGCTGCTATTACGGCAAAAGCAGCAATTATTGTGCTCGAAACCCAATTCCCCTTGTATTCAAGTTGAGTAAAATCCCATGGTAAATAATACGATCCAATTTCAGCAAAAATAAAGAACAAGCTGAGAACTACAAATTGGATACGTTTTGAAAAAAAATGATAACGGTGAAAAACAGGTTCTAAAAAAAGAAGAACAGGAGACAAAACAAAAAACAAATCGATCAACATTTTCCAAATCTCATTTTCAATATTAAATTCAGAGTAAAAAAACAGTATTGGAAACCCCATAATAAAGGTTCCTGTCGCCCAGCATTTTAAACATCTTAGTAATCGCACCCTGTTTTATTTTTCGGTGAAGCTCTCAAAACGATAAACCCTGGCTTTTCCATTAACAATAACTGCATGAACACGTTCTTTTGCGTGTAAGCGAGTGTCCAAGTATTTTACCGGAAATATTAAACTTTTATCGTCTTTGTAATTTCCATATGGATATTTTCCATAATTACGATTATAGCCTGTGTCAAAATTCATAATTTTTGATCCAGGATAAAGTTTTTCCCAGGTTTCCCATTTGGTTTCCAGGACCATATATTTCACAGGTTTTGTACCTTTCATTTTACCAAAAATAGCTTTGTCAAGAAGTTGCGACCAATTGGAACCTGTGGCCCTGTCGTATGGGACAATATTTGTATTGTACAATAATCCAGAAACGCCAAAAGTGGTTATTTTACCATCTACATTTCTATCCCACGCTGTTGCCGTTCCGGTTAACGGACAATATATAAGCGAATAATCGATTGTGCCTATCCCATCGTTTACAATCTCGTGCCAATCCATTACATTGTGCGGATATGCTTTAACAGAGGAACCATCGGATACCCCAACCACCAAATTTGTTTTATCCATAAACGAAGCATCCTTAACATCAACAAATTTTGGGCTGGAAATTGCCGGGATTCCATCTTTGCCCGGTCCGCCTGAACGAACCTCGTTCTTGGGTACCAACCAATTGTCTGTTCCAACAATTTTCTCCCCTTCGTAAATTCCTTTCTCGGCATCGGGGTAAATTTGGATGCCCGGATAAAATGTTGCAAACGAAAACCAATATCCCATTAACGACTGAGTAGGTTTCAGTCGTTGCCCTTTTCGTGGCCCTTCAACTGCAAATCCAAAAATGTCCCATTTATTTCCCTCTGTATCTTCCATTATTATTGGCAGTTCATCTTCCGTAATTTTAAATTCCAATAATGTTCCGGCTAACACCCGTTCAAAAGAGACGATAAATAAATCATTGGCATTTCCTGCTAAAACAATTTTTTTGTTTTCTAAAACATCGTTAAAAACT
Source organism: Draconibacterium sp. (assembly GCA_021648495.1). Taxonomy (GTDB): domain Bacteria; phylum Bacteroidota; class Bacteroidia; order Bacteroidales; family Prolixibacteraceae; genus Draconibacterium. The sequence continues at coordinate 9,054 of JAKIST010000110.1, read as the reverse complement.
ACTGTCCCATCTGTGTTTGTAATACTGTTGCCAGGAGGTAAAGTTTCCTTAACAACAATTTCATCGGTTTCCGATTTACTGCAACTCGTTAGAAGAAAAACCGCTAACCCAAATACAATTGTTTTTTTCATGGTATCCTAATTTTTATAATTAAATAATTTTATTGCTATTCCAACATTAATCCGGTACGAAGTGGTAAGTTGAGTACCATTCAAGTTTTGATATATTGGAATTTCTCCTGAAATATTGATATCGAGAATATTGTTGGGGGCCAAACTAACCGCTGGATTTAAATTTAACCAGATTCCTCCCGTACCGGCAACCTGCAAATCGTCAATTTTATCTTGCTGTGTATTTCTGAAATTCAGAAACAAAGATGGGTTTATGGCTATTTTATGAATTAAGAAATTTCTCTGAATACCAGCTGCGAACATTGTTTCGTTTCCAAAACGATATTTAAAATCTGCTTCGAAGCGTTTAGCAGGCCTTGTCTTTCGGAATGCTGCCGATGCATTAAAAGTTAATCCGGGCACGTGAAACAAGTGGTATTCTTGGAAAGCGGCTCCAACAATTCCATCTAACGAACCGGTCCCGGGTTGCAAATCGGGAGAAAGTACCAATCCATATTCCGGGTCAACAGCATCGAATTTTCCTATCGGCAATTTTGGGCCTGCAGCTATGGTAAGACTTCTTTTCAATCCTGAAAAAAGAGTATATTGAGCCAGCAAAACCACATCTCCCAATCCACTTGCTTGTGTAATATTTGTAATGCCAATGGGCGAGTGTATCGTTCGTTTTTGCTCGACATAAGAAAAAAGCCCATTCACCGAAAATTTTTCAGAAAAGGAATAAATGGACTGAAGTAAAACAGTCTGTGTTAATCGTTCCCTGGAATTATCATCTAACTTTTTAGTGCCACTATACAAATTATCTAAAAAATTATAATCGTATCCCAATTGGAAATACCAACTTTTGGCTTCAATTCCCTGAATTCCTAAATTCCCGGTTAAAGGTGTACCACCTGAACAACAGGTTTGTCCCTGCATTTTTGAAACGATTAAAACCAATAATATTATTGTTATATATTTCCCCTTCACATTCATTCGGATTTTATTTTATATCCACATACAATTTTATAAAAGAACATTCATTCAGTATGTCAGGAAACTGACAATCACAAAAAAGAGAATAAAAGAAGTTGGGTATAAACAGAGTTGAACTGAACTACATTAAACAATCTCAGAGCTTTTTCAGCACACTAATGAAAAAAATATTTGTTAGGGGGAGGAAGTTTTTATAAATATTATAACTTTCGCACTGAAAACATAAAACAATTTAGCCATGTTAAAAACAGTTAAATCAATTTCATTTATTATTGCAATTTCATTCGCTTTTTCAACTAGCTCTTGTTTAACCCCGGAAGAAGAAGCACAGACGCAACGTACGCCAGAGATAGAGGCCGCCGAACTTGCCGAAGCCTTAAATAATATTGTAACCAAGGGCTACGATATTGACACAACGGATCTTGGAGTTTATTATGTGATGTACACGGTAGGAGCAGATTCGCTACCACTGGCCCAGCCAGGGGATACTTGTTATTTGGAATACGCCGGATACCTACTGGATGGAACGTTGTTCGATTCATCGCAAGACCATTATATTGCCGGAATTTGGGAACTCATTTACAAAGACATAGATTTAATCCCGGGGTTTGACGATGGAATTGCTTTAATGAACAAAGGAACAGAAATGGATATTTTAATTCCTTCAACTCTTGCCTACGGTGCGTTTGGGTCGGGAATTATTCCACCTTATTCTACGATTTTGTTTTCATTAAAAATGCACGATTTAATACCAAATACAAATTAAATATTAGCGGAGATTGATATTTTATCTACATTATTATTTAATTTTTAGCCCTGTTAATTCGCAAATTTTTTGTTGATAAAAGGTAAAGTGCAAAGGGATTGTAATGAAATAATTTATGCGTTTTTTTAGTTCTATGACGATTGGTGTGGGTAATTTTAATTTTCAATAAAATAATTAGGTTAGGTTTTGTTTATGTTTCCAAGTCCTACTAAGATATTGCATAAAAAATCCCGTTCATCGGCTGACAAACGGGACTTTTTATTTAAGTTTTTTTTTCGAAGATTTCCTTTTAGGTTTTTCTTCATTCGCTATATCGGCTTCTTCCCGCATTGAAACGTAAGCTGTGTGAGAGCGTCCAAGTTTATCAGGTTGTTGCATCCTTGCTACTTCGAGAGTGATGTACCCGTTGCCTTCAAATTCGTATTTGTATTTTAGGATTTCTTCCACTTTCAGGGTTATTTTTACAATATCCAGGTTTTCAACCTGAGTTCCTTTTCCGATGTAATTTTTTTTATGAGATTTCACCTCATTGGTTACTACTCAGCAGTACATAGCTTTTGGTCAGCCAAGCACGATAGTGCATCGAAAACATTTTTTGAATTTTTGATAGTTGTGTCAATCACCGACCTGATTATTGCGTAATGATTGGCAAGTTCAGGTGATTTGAATTGGTTCGAAATTTTCATTTTCACCTTTGCATTTCTAATAGCCTTCTCCGAACCATTGTTGTCAGGAGGCACTTCCAAATGGTATAGAAAAGTCAAGATGGAACCTCTGTTTTTTATCAACCTCTTTAATTCATCACGGATTTTCACGGTTAAAAATGCACCGTACTTTTAGGAGTAAGTTGCTCCTTCATATACCATTTGTTTGTTATTCAGCCAAGGTATATTCAGTTCCTTAAATTTATTCATATTTTCAAGGATCATTGGTAAGTTTCTTTTCTTTTTCAACTTTACTATTATTTTTTTCTTTGTTATTTCTACATCAGCCGGGTTTGAAATAAATTTTTCATACAAGCTCTGTGAAGTCAGATGAGAGTACCCTTCCAAATCAAGTGCAAAAAGACGATAAATATTATGTGCCATTATGCTCATTGTTAGGTCAAAATCAACTTTGATCACCATCGAAGAGGACACTCTGTTGAGATGAAAAAACTCAATTTGTTCTGATATTACTTTTTCCACTAACCACCTTCTGGCATATTTTTTTACAATTTCATTTAAGCTTTTCTCAAAATCATTTGTGATGGTTACAGCAGGCTTTATTTTACCGTTTCCGGTAATATATATTTGCCTTATATTTTTGCCATAGCCTTTAAAATATACGGTCTGTTCATAAACCTTTATTGTTCTTTTTTTATTCCCTGGTTGTTCTACTCTGATTGTTTTCCATCCCTTACTTGGGATACTTCTAATTTCTTCCACAAGCTTTACTCCACGTCTTCTGATTGTAATGAATTTCACATTATTATCATCAAGTTTCCCCAGATTCCCGTAATTGGTGAATTTACTGTCAAAGACAATGTATTTCAAAGGGTTGCCCCCTTGCTTATTATCCCTATTGAAGCCTAAAAACTCCAAAACAGTATCGCTCTCATTTTTATGTTTTATGTCAGTTTTGCCATAACCTATAATCCCAGTGTCTGGGTCATGGGCCAAAAACTTGCAAATGCTTTATTTCTTTTTCCTGCCCAATTGTTCTCAAACTGATCATCATTGCCCCAGTATGGTATCGTTGTAAAGTTAAGATTAAGGGATTGTAATGAAATAACCTGACCGTTTTAACTCGTTCTTTTGCACGCTAACTTCGTTAAAAAGCCTCGCTGTAACTATGGCTATAGCTACGTTTTTTGCCTTGTTATCGCACAAAACAACTTCGTCAATTCCAGTCATGTTATTTCTTCACAAACCCTAAGTACAGAGAAGGTGTTATTGATTTGATTAGTAAGTAGTTAATGTCAATCTCAAATTCTTATTCCTCAAATCTCATAATCTAAAAGAAAATGAGCGAAAAAACAGTGATGGTAAGCGGTTGTTACGATTTGTTACATGCCGGGCATGTTGCATTTTTTAAAACTGCTGCCCAGTATGGAAAAGTTCACGCTTACGTAGGACAAGATCAAAATATAAAATTATTAAAAGGGAAAGCACCGTATTTTTCGCAGGAAGAAAGAAAATATATGGTTGGAGCTGTTCGGTATGTGGAAAAAGCGAATGTTGCTTCGGGCTCAGGAATGCTTGATTTTGAAACCGACTTGAAAGTTTTAAAACCCGATATTTTCCTTGTAAATTCAGATGGATTTACTTTTGAAAAAAAACAACTTTGCGAAGAAAATGGAGTTGAATTGGTGGTTTTGGAACGTATTCCGGAAGATGGTTTACCTGCACGTTCAAGTTCCGGTTCGAAAAAAGAATTGAAATTTCCGTACCGGGTTTGTTTAGCCGGTGGTTGGATGGATCAACCCTGGGTTTCTGAAAAACATCCTGGCTCTGTTGTCGTAGCACAAATATGGCCAACTCTTGATTTTAACGACCGTTCGGGAATGGCAACAAGTTCGAGAAAAGTTGCAATGGAACTTTGGGGCGACGAATATCCGGGTGGCGATCCTGTCCGAAATGCGCAATTGCTTTTTGGTGCTGAAAATCCTCCCGGATCGGAGTACATTTCGGGTTCTCAAGACCACATTGGTTTGTTGGTTCCGGGGCTTAGCCGAATTGATTACGATGGCAAGTACTGGCCGGCACATATTGAAAGTACGGTAGATAAGGAAACTTGCGAGTGGTTATCGTCGGTACTTCATTTTGCTCCACTTCAACCTCGCCCGGAAGGTTACAACCCAATTCTTTCCAAAAACCTCGACCCCAAAATTATTAAAAGATTAGGCAAATCGGGAGAAGTATGTTACGAAGCCATTTTGAAAAAAGATGTAAAACTGTTAGGCGAATCGATGAAAGACACATTTTTATGCTGGAACGAAATGTTACCATACACAGTTCCTGCTTGGGTAATGCAAGAGATGGAAACTAATTATTTCCCAAAATATTCAGGAGCGATTACTTCGGGTAGTGGAGGCGGTTATATTATATTTCCAAGCGAAGAAAAAATTGAAGGAACGATTAAAGTGAAGATTAGGTATTAAGAAACCCCCCATCTCAACCTTCCCAAAAAGGGTGAAGGAGAAAGGAAGAATTCATCCAATAATTGTTATTATTGTGAATTATAAAATTAAAATACTCAAATTTATTTTAAAATATTACTTTAGAAAAATGTAATTATTTCATTTTCCTCCCCGTTTGGTGGAGTTAAAGCGGGCTTAATATTATGAAAAATTTATACACTCTAATTATGGCAGGTGGTTTAGGGACACGTTTCTGGCCCCGCAGCAAAACTGCAAAACCAAAACAGTATTTAAATATGTTTGGCACCGATTCTTTGTTGCAATCAACAATAAAAAGGTTTTCAACTTTTACCGAAACGGATAATATTTATATTGTTTCGGGAAAAAATCAGGCAAATGTGTTAGAGGAGCAAACTACGATGCTTCCAAAAGAGAATCTGATTTATGAACCGGTTGGGAAAAACACTCTGCCCTGTATAGGACTGGCTGCAATGTTTGCCGAAAAAGAGAATCCCGATGGAATTATGGTTGTTTCGCCTGCCGACCATTTAATTAATAACGACGAACTTTTTAAAGACACCATTTTGGCAGCAGTTAAAATTGCTGACGAATTAGATGGAATTGTAACACTCGGAATAAAACCAACTTTTCCGGCAACCGGGTTTGGCTACGTACAAACTGCGGAAAATATTACGGGTTCAGGAAAAATAAATCAGTTTAAAGTTGAACGGTTTGTTGAAAAACCCGATGAAGCAACAGCAACGGGATATTTGAAAGAAGGTAGCTTTTATTGGAACAGTGGATTGTTTGTTTTTAAGGTTTCCGTTTTTTTAAATTCAGTAAAAAAATTCGCCCCTGCTTTGTATGCTGATTTGCGAAAGATTCAGGAAGATATCGGAAATCCCACTTTTGAGCAAACATTGGATACCATTTATCGAGCAGTGGAAAGTATTTCTGTTGATTACGGAATTATGGAACACGCTAAAAATATTTATTTGGTTGAAGGCAATTTCGATTGGAACGATTTGGGGAGTTGGGAGTCGGTTTATTTGACCGATAAAAAAGATGAAAACGGAAATGCAGGAAGTGGAGAATCTATTTTTTTGGATACAAAAAACTCTTATGTTTATTCCGAAAAAGGATTAGTTGCCGTTGTGGGGCTTGAAGATGTAATTGTCGTTCAGGATGGAAATACTACCTTAGTTTGCAAACGCGAAAAGGCAGAAGACATTAAAAAAATTGTAGATCAGCTAAAAAAAGAAAATAAAAACCAATATTTGTAATTGTGAAATTACTAGTTTCAAATCAAGCATCATGTTTCAGGTTTGTCATTCCGAATTCATTTCGGAATCTGCTGGTGGAAATAGAGATGCTGAAATAAATTCAGCATAACGTTCTGAAGTGGTACGATTGACTTGACATTAGTGTAAAGCCAATCATGCAACTTCGGCATTACGAACTTGAAAAGTGATGATTGGCTTGGCATTAGTTTTAATAAAAACGAATTAAATATTTACTATGAAGGATCCGAAAAAAATTGTAATTGATAAAAAGTTACTTGTCCCATTTATTTTAATTACAAGTTTATTTGCGTTGTGGGGGTTTGCCAACGACATTACAAACCCAATGGTGGCAGCATTTAAAACCGTGATGGAAATTTCGAACGCAAAAGCGGCAATGGTACAGTTTGCATTTTATGGAGGCTACGCAACCATGGCAATTCCGGCAGCTTTGTTTGTGAAAAGGTTCAGTTATAAAAAGGGAATACTTGTCGGCCTCTCTTTGTATGCCATTGGAGCGTTGTTATTTATCCCCGCTGCCCAATACGAAATTTTTGGTTTCTTTTTAGTTTCACTTTACATCCTCACTTTTGGATTGGCTTTTTTAGAAACCACCGCAAATCCTTACATCCTTTCAATGGGTTCGGAAGAAACAGCAACCCAGCGGTTAAATTTGGCTCAGTCGTTTAATCCGATGGGGTCAATTTTAGGAATGTTTGTGGCTTCACAAGTAATTTTATCGGCACTGGATTCTGATAAAAGAGATGCAGCTGGTGGCTTAATTTTCAACACCTTAAATGCAGCAGAAAAGGCGGCAGTTAGAACGCACGATTTGGGTGTAATCCGCAACCCGTACGTAATTCTGGGATTGTTTGTAATTGCAATGATCGTTGTTATTGCAGTTTCAAAAATGCCAAAACGCGATAATGCAGATCATACCATTCGCGCAATCGATTCTTTTAAAAGATTAACAAAGAATATAAAATATAGAGAAGGTGTTATTGCACAAGTTTTTTATGTGGGCGCACAAATTATGTGCTGGACATTTATTATTCAGTACGCTGATAATCTGGGAATACCAAAAGCACAAGCACAGAATTATAATATAGTGGCAATGGCCATTTTTATTTCAAGCCGGTTAATAAGTACTTTTTTGATGAAATACATGAACGCAAGGTTTTTATTGACCCTTTTTGCTGTTGGTGGAATGTTGACAACTACCGGTGTAATCCTAATCCAGGGAATGCCCGGGTTATATTTATTGGTAGCTACTTCGGCATTTATGTCGTTAATGTTTCCAACCATTTATGGAATTGCACTTGAAGGGTTAAAAGATGATGCAACACTTGGTGCGGCGGGATTGGTTATGGCAATTGTGGGTGGTGCATTAATGCCACCCTTGCAAGGAATGATAATCGATCAGGGAACCATTGGATTTTTACCAGCGGTAAATTTCTCGTTTATACTTCCGTTTATTTGTTTTGTTGCAATTGCAATTTATGGTTACCGTACATTAAAAGTTTATCCTGAATTTTCAGCATAATATTATGGTAGAATATAAAAGATATTGCAAAGCATTAAAATTGGAGGACAATCCTCAATTAATTGAAGCGTACAAAAAAGTACATGCCGCCGGTGCTGGTTGGCCCGAAATTACCCAGGGAATGCGGGAGGTTGGAATTATCGATATGGAAATATACATCCTCGGAAACCAATTGTTTATGATTATGGATACGGTTGCCGATTTTGACCACGAAATAGCAATGAAAGAGTTGGCAACAAAACCACGCCAATCGGAATGGGAAGCATACGTTTCGCGTTTTCAACAAACCTCAGAAGAAGCCACTGCAGACGAAAAATGGCAATTGATGGAACGTATTTATAAAATGGGAGAGTAGGGAAGTCTTAGTTTTCAGGAAGAAAGTATTCAGTCGCAGTCTCAGTTTTCAGTGAAGAATTTAGAAAAGTGTGCAGTTGCAGTTTTCGGGTTTTTAATCTTCAACAATAGTATTGTAAATAAATTCGCGGTCGGTTCAGCTCTGAAAGAGCGACAAGCAACAGCACAGGGCAACACCCTGTGTAAACGAATAATACAAATGCAGCCCCCCACGTTCTAATAATGAAAAATGAGATGCAGATTCATGGGGCTAAGCTCAGGAATTTCGTATTAAAATGGATTTTAGGAATGTAATCAGTCACAGTTTTTGGAAGAAAGTTTGCAGTCGCAGTCGCAGTTTTCAGTGAAGAATTTAGAAAAGTGTGCAGTTGCAGTTTTCGGGTTTTTAATCTTCAACAATAGTATTGTAAATAAATTCGCGGTCGGTTCAGCTCTGAAAGAGCGACAAGCAATAGCACAGGGCAACGCCCTGTGTAAAATAAAAATATTGAAAAAGTCCCATGTTCAGCCGTTTAAAATTACGTCTCAGTTTCATGGGGCAGAATGCAGAAAGCTAATATATGAGCAAATAACAAAATGTGTTAATGGGATATTTTAAAGATTATTCAAAATAATTTGCTGAAATACAGAAGAAAAAACAACAACTAACGATTTAAACCTAAAACCTATAAATTATGAAAACTAAAATCACCCTTTTATTGCTAATCCTTGCAATTCTGGCAACTTGTGGAACTTCACAGAAAAAGCTCCTGAACAACAAAAAACAGTGCTAAAATACGAAGCAAACTGGTAGTCGTTAAACATGGCAATTGTGTTTAAAATAGAATAGAATAGAATAGAATAAATAGGTAAGGTTTAGTAACGGGACATGGACTTTCACAAGTCTA
>JAKIST010000109.1 GCA_021648495.1 Draconibacterium sp. | reverse complement strand
TTATTTTGTGCGATAACAAGGCAAAAAACGTAGCTATAGCCATAGTTACAGCGAGGCTTTTTAACGAAGTTAGCGTGCAAAAGAACGAGTTAAAACGGTCAGGTTATTTCATTACAATCCCTAAGTCGAAATGACAATAATATTTAAATCGCTTTATTTTCAACCCCAACAACTGGTACTTTTTCGGGAATTCCGGGAACCGGACCAAAAGCATAAGTTTTAGGGCCGAGGTACAAATCAGAATTCATTATCTCTTCCCACGAAACATCTTTTCCCGTGTAAGCCGAAATTCGTCCCATAATCGTTGTTAAGGTCGAATTTACCTGGGCTTCTGCATCGCTTAACGGTTTTCCAGTTCTGATAGAGGTAACCAAATTAATATGTTCCTGTACATACGGGTTGGTAACTTTCCATTTCGATTCGGTGTCGCCGTCATCCGGTTTTGGATACTTCCAAATTTCATTTCCCTGTAAATCAAAAATTTTACCGGCGGCATCGGCGTAACCTTTTGTCCCATTTATCTGTTGAACTTTCCGGTTTGTACATCCATTTATTTGCCGGGCTGCACAGTTTGTCCGCATTCCATTCTCATACACATATTCAATACTAAAAAAATCGTATTGATCTCCGCTTACCCTTCTCTGCCTTCCGCCCCAGCCAATTGCCTTAACAGGGTTTTGGTTCATGTGCCAGTTCATTACATCAATTTCGTGTATAAACTGCTCGGTAATATGGTCGCCCGAAAGCCAACAGAAATTCACCCAGTTCCGCAACATATATTCCATGTCCGTCCATTCCGGTTTCCGGTTTCGGTACCACAACGCACCACCGTTCCTGATAATATTTGCGCCAACAATTTCACCAATTTCGCCGTTTGCAACGCGGCGTTGTGTCTCCATATAATCTTTTTGTACCCGGCGGATTGTGCCACTCACCATACTTAACCCGATTGCCTCCGCTTTTTTTGCCGAAGCCAAAACCGATCGAGCCCCAACCGGATCCACAGCAATTGGTTTCTCCATAAAAACATGTTTGCGGGCATTAACGGCAGCTTCAACGTGCGTTGGCCTAAAGTGTGGCGGGGTACATAATAAAACAATGTCAATACCAGAATCAATTACTTTTTGGTAACTGTCGAAACCGATAAAACACTTTTCATCAGCAACTTCCACATTTTTCTGCTCTTTTAATTTAGCTCTGCAATTATCCATTCTATCCTGAAAAACATCGCCCAAAGCTGTTATTTGCAAATTTGGCCCTGCATCTAAAAAGTTTACGGCAGCACCCGTTCCGCGACCGCCACAACCGATCAACCCGGCTTTCAACACTTTACCGTCGGGAGCTTGATCGAGCAATTCGGGTAATTGGATCTCTTCTTTTTTTGATTTTGTACCGGAACAGGAAGCTAAAATTGCAGCTGCTCCAAGCGTACCAACCGTGACTTTGGTAATAAAATTGCGGCGGTTTAGTTCTGACTTGCTCATAATGTATGGTTTTGTTTAATCTTATAAAATGAAATACACAATTTAATCCGGTGTAATTTACCAAAAATCATTCAAGCTATATGTATAAATGTTGAGAATTTTGAAAACCTATTTTAATTCCGCTACATTTGCCTTAATTAATTAAACATTGAATTGGACCAAAAAGAAAACATTACTGATGCAGATTTAGCTCGCCGAATAAAATACGGTGAAAAGGAAGCATATCAGGAATTGTTTGAAAAATATGCCCCTAAAATATATTACTTTTCACTTTCATACCTTAAAAATGAAGCTGATGCAGAGGAGTTGGTACAGGATGTTTTCCTTAAAGTTTGGGAGAAACGGGAAATACTCGACGCATCGCAAAACATTAAAGCCTATATTTTTAAAATAGCGATTAATACTATTTATGACTTTATCCGCCGCAAGAATATTGAAAAAGCATTCGATGATTTTGCCCGGGCGAATTATGATAAGAGTTCTAATTCTACCTGGCATAAGGTGATTTTTAACGATATGCTTTCAAACCTTAGTGAATTGGTTGTTCAAATGCCGGAACAACGCCGGAGGGTATTTCAATTAAGTAAAAGAGAAGGGCTTACCAATGACGAAATTGCAAAAAAACTTGACATTTCGAAACGGACAGTTGAAAACCAGTTGTACCGTGCCATTGCTTTCCTGAAAGAACATTTTAAAGAAGAATAGATGTTCATCTTACTTTTCTTCTATTTTTGGAATATTTATTAACATTTTAAAGTAGGTTCGAGTATTGCAATTTTGGATGAAGTAGAACAATACAATTGTATTGTTCCATTTGTAATGAGTAAATAGTAACTGTTCTTCGTATTACAATCAGGAATCAATTTTACAACATAATAAAATATCTCTATCGCATAGTTATAAATTAGTTAGTAAAATAAAACCGTCCAGATTTTTATGGGCGGTTTTTTAAAAATGCAAAAATTAATTGAGATTGTGTATATTGCGCGGAATTTTTTACAATTGATGTATTTAAAGTGGCGAAGTTTATAAAAAACATATTAAATAAAGGTAGGGTTGAGGATGCTGAAATACTGGACAAGCAAAAAATGTATGGCCTTTTTCATCAAGCAGAAAAAGAATACGAATTAAAAGGTTATCTACTTGAAGAATTGGAAAAAATAGAATTGCCTGATACCTCTGCTATCAACTTTAAAATACTATTTAAAAGGCTTTGGTTGAAAACTAACGAAAGAAAAAAAGAGCCAAGATTAAAATTAATTAGCAACGTTATTAAAATTGCAGCAGCACTTATTGTTGGACTGTTTTTGGGACTTTACATCACTTCCATAAAAACAGATAAAGAAACGATATATCATACAGCCCACACTCTTCGGGGCTCGGTATCGGAAGTAATGCTTCCTGATGGTTCTATTATTTTTTTAAATTCTGATTCACGAATCCAATACCGTGTTGATGGTAAAAATGGAATCAGAGAAGTTAACCTCAATGGTGAAGCTTGGTTTGATGTTAAGAAGGACAAAAAGAAACCTTTTATTGTACACACTCCTTTTTACGATATTAATGTGACGGGAACTCAATTTGATGTAAAAGCCTATGTCTCTGACAGTAAGATTACTACAACGTTGGAAAAGGGGGAAGTTAGAATCAGTTCTTCCAAAAACTTTAAACTTGAAAATGAAATTATACTTAAACCGGGAGAACAGGTTGTTTTAAATACAGAGACCAAAAAAGCTATCATTAAAACAGTAAATACAAAATGGTTTACTTCGTGGAAAGACAATAAACTCATATTTGTAAACATGAGTTTGAAAGAATTAATTGTATTGTTGGAACGAAAATATGGAGTTGACATTGACGTAAAGGACAATGCTATCCTGGATCTCCATTTTGATGGAACCATAAAAAACGAAACGATTATTGAAATCCTTGAGATTATTAAAAAGACACTGCCTGTAAATTATAAGATAGTAGACCAAAAAATTGAAATAACAGCTAACTAAAGATTGGAAATCCAAAAAATAAGACTCCAATTGCATTTTTTGACAAAGAAAATTAAACTGAGAATTGGATGAAACCAAACTAAAATAAACTATAGAAAAAAGCTGGAAGGTGCGGACACACTAACCAGCTTTGAGTTTTTCGAAAATCAAGATAGAGAACCATCCCAAAATCCAGTTAATAAAAACGTTTTAAATTTATCAAAAAAAAAAAGGATTAACCTTTTCTGGTAAGCAGAAAGATAAAAAAGTTTTTATTTACGATGAAACTAACTATTGTAATACTAATACTAAGTTTATTGCAGGTCTCAACAAAGGTTTATTCACAGGTTACTAAGTTTAATCTGAAAGCAGAGGATAAACAGATAGTTGAAGTACTTAAAGAAATTGAAGAATCCAGCAAATTCCGGTTCTTTTACATTCGTGAACAAGTTAATGTGGAACGGAGAGTTTCGATAAAAACGAACAAGGCAACGATTGAGGATATCCTTGATGAGTTGTTTAAGGGGCAAGGCATTAAGTACCAGATTATGGAAGACTTCCTGATTTTACTAAGCCCTGAAAATATAACTTATGAAAAAGCAATTAATAATCGACAAAAAAATTCCGTTGCGGGTGTTATTACAGATGAATTTGGTCAGCCTTTGGCAGGAGCTACAATTTATATAAAAGGAACCTCGCAGGGTACCGTTTCTAATTCATTTGGAAATTATTCTATCTCCAATATTTTAGAGGATGACATACTGGTATTTTCATTTGTAGGGATGAGTACACAAGAAATAGCTGTTGCCGGACGCTCCCAAATAAATATAACAATGAAAATTAATGAAATTGGGATTGAAGAGGTAGTTGCCGTTGGATATGGCGTTCAACGAAAAATAGATGTTACAGGTTCAGTTGGGAAAGTTGATGCCAATGTTATTTTAGAAGGACATGCCTTTAATGCATTGCAGGGAATAAAGGGCAAAATTGCCGGGGTCAATATTTTTTCAAATTCAGGTTCACCAACAGGAAGCACGAGAGTAATAATTCGTGGAATGAACTCGATTGAAACCACTTCGGATCCCCTTTATGTTGTAGATGGTGTTGTAATGGAAAACTTTCAATTATTGAACCCGAATGACATTGAACATATTGATGTTTTAAAAGATGCCTCATCAGCAGCCATTTACGGTGCAAGGGGTGCAAATGGAGTTATTCTTGTAACAACAAAAAGAGGAGCAAAAAACGGTGAAGTTATTGTGAGCTACAATAGTTATATCAGTGTTGGGCGAATACGAAAAAAAATGGATTTACTAAATGCTGAAGAGTGGCTTAAAGTTATAAAAAGAGGATATGAAAACGCACCTAAATACAGTTCATACGATGCTGGTAGTTTGCCAACTATTAACTTTACTGATCCAAATCTTTTCGACGCAAATGGAAAACCTCTATATGATACAGATTGGCAGGACGAAGCAACAAGAACAGCAATTTCTCATAATCACCAATTCAGTATTCAACAAGGGAATGAAAAATCTTCGGTTGGGGCTTTTCTAAATTTTACGGATATTAAAGGGATCATGCTAAACTCATGGTTAAAACGTGCAAATACAAAAATAGCATACGATGCCAAACCAAAAGAATGGTTAGATTTTGGCATTAACATGTTAATTAACAAAACTTGGGAAAATGAAATTGATGAAGGTAGCGGTTATCAAATGCCTCGTCGTACAATGATTGAATTTGTTCCCATTTTCCCTGTTAAATTTCCAGACGGCAGTTGGAGCAATTCATCAAGTACCAATAATTTTGCCTTAGAAGGAATGGCCAATCCGGTGCATGTGTTAACAACCCAGAAAAGATTGAGAAACCGTACGCAATTTTTTGGGAATATATTCTTAAATTTTCACATTCATCCCGGGCTTGATTTAAAAACACAATTTGGTTTAGATAATCATATTGCAGAATATAAAGAATACAGCCCCAAAGATTTATTAAATATCTCGTATCCCAATGGCAGTGCCGATATTAATAATAGTGAAAGTATGTACTGGCAAGAAGAAACTTTCCTAACATACAACAAATCAATAAAAGGGAACCGCATTAATTCTATTGTAGGATTAAGCTGGCAGGAACGTATTTCCCGTTTCAATACAATGAACACATCAGGATTTTCTGATGACTTTTATAAATACAATAATATGAGTGCTGCCAGCGATCCAGGTGCTCTATTGTCCGGGTACGAAAAATGGGCGATGAATTCCTATTTTTGTCGTTTAAATTATTCATACAACAATAAATTTTTGGCTACAATTACTGCCAGAGCTGATGGATCTTCACGTTTTGGCAAAAATAACAAATATGGATTTTTTCCATCGGTAGGCCTTGGGTGGGTAATTACTAACGAAAAATTTTTAAAAAATTTATCCTTTCTCAATTATTTGAAATTGCGGGCCAGTTACGGTATTACCGGCAACACAGAATTAGGGGCATATCGATCGTTAGCAACAATTAACAGTGGTACAATACTCTTAAATGGGAAGCGGGCAAACTATAGTGAAATAACCCAATTACCTAACCCAAACTTAGAATGGGAGAAAACTTCCCAGTTTGATATTGGGTTTAACATAACAATGTTCAACCAACGAATAACTTCTGAATTTGATTACTACCATAAATTAACGAGCGATTTATTACTTGGTCGTCCGATTCCACATTCAACAGGTTTTTCTTCTGTAATAGATAATATTGGTTCAGTATCGAACCGGGGAATCGATTTTTTAATAACAACTCAAAACATTCAGAATAATAAATTCAGTTGGGAAACAACAATAAACCTAAACTTCAACAAAAACAGAATTGAAGAACTTGGCGAAAACGATGAAGATATCTTTCCCGGTCCATGGTGGGTTTCCGGTAGCCAGACAATCCTTCGTATTGGAGAACCATTGGGTTCTTTCTGGGGATACAAGAGATTGGGTGTTTGGGATACTGCTGAAGCTGCTGAAGCTGCTGCTGTTGGTGCTATTCCGGGCGTTGCAAAACGTTCGGACGAAAGGGAAATTATTGGAAAAGGAATTCCAGATTTGACGGGCAGTTTTATTAACCGGCTTAAGTACAAAAATTTTGATTTTATGGTTAACCTTCAGTTTTCTCTTGGAGTTGAAATTATGCAGCAGTTTATCCATTCAATCGAAGATAGGACAGGATACGCAAACGGACTTTCAACAATTCTTTATGATGGGTGGACAGAGGCAAACCAGAATACTATGGTCCAACAAATAAGAAATGCACCCTTAAATGGGCAGGATACTGAAGTTGACGATCATTGGGTTGTTGATGGTTCGTACATAAGGGGAAGCCTTTTCTCTTTAGGATATACATTTAACAAACGTTTACTTAAAAAAACCAGATTAAAATCATGTAGGCTCTTTGCAAGTGTGGATAATGTATTTGTTATTCATTCAAAAGAATTTAAAGGATACGATCCGGAAGCCACATCGTGGGGAGATAATCATTGGGGGCAAAACATTTTTTTCTTCCAATACCCGAAGCCAACAACTGTCACTTTTGGAATTAATATTAAATTTTAATGGCAGAAATTTATCAAATAAAAGAATGAAAAAAATACCAATAGTTTTATTAAGTTTTGTTGTTTTTGCCTCTTGTAACAACTTTCTTACTGAAGAGCCCAGAAGTGAGATGAGCGTGGATCAGTTCTTTACGAATCCTGCACATGCATATAATGCAGTAAATATTCTTTACAGAAGTGGATGTACCGATTTTTACAGAACAGGTGTATATTCTGGTAGCCGCGCAATGCTTGGCGGTTATATCTCTGGATTATTTGACAATAATTACAAAGGGCAGGAAGTTCATATTGAGCATTGTCAGAATCTTACCCTGAATGGAGATAATTTATCGGCATATTTCGATGGAGCCTGGGATGCTTGTTACGATGCTATTTCAAAAGCAAATTTGGCCATCAATAACATTTCACAAACACCTGATTTGACAGATGCAGAGAAAAATAGATTAATTGCACAAGCTAAATTTTTTAGGGCATATAACTACTACTATTTGGTAAAAACTTTTGGTAATGTGCCTTTGATTTTGAAAGAATATTCTTCTTTAGAAAACCTATATGTTGAACGTTCACCTTCGAGCCAGGTTTATGCTCAAATTGTAAAAGACCTAAAATTTGCAGTCGAACAAGGCGGATTGAATGATGTAGCAATGCCAAAAAATGAGTTCCGTATTTCGAAAGGTTCTGCTGCTGCTTTATTGGCAGATGTATATTTAAACATGAGTGGTTTTCCTGTCCAGAAAAATAAATATTCTGATGCTGCATCAGTGGCAAGGGCAATTATAACCAGTGGAAGTTATTCGTTAATTGCCAATGGTACATGCGAAAATAAAAGTGCTTTCAATGTGATGCGCCAGTCAAATATTGAAGACGAATACATGTACAGTATTGAATACAATGCAAGTATTTCATCGAACTACTGGCAGCCTTCAATATGTTATCCAAGCGAAGCAACATCTTGGGGAATCATTAAATACTCAATTACAAATAATGCATACAAACCAACCAAAGAATTACTTTGGATTTACGATGATGCCAATGATCTCAGGATTCAAGAGAAGCAACTTTTCCATTCTAGTTTAACGTATTTGAATGATAAAAAGGAAATAACAAAAAAATTTGAAACTGCGCCTTACTTGTGGCATGATGATAAAGCACTTTTCGAAACTGGCAAAACAAATAAAGACATGGTTATTTATAGATATGCTGAAGTTCTTTTAATTGCTGCTGAAGCAATTGCAAAAACTGAAGGAGTTACCTCTGAAGCAATAGGATATTTGGCCGATGTACGTAGCAGGGCCTACTGGCAAACACAAAAAAGCGACATCATCGCCGAATTAACCGGTTTGTCAATAGAAGCCTTTGTTGAACAAGTTTGGACGGAACGGTTACGCGAATTCTCTCTGGAATATAAAATTTGGTCGGACATACAACGTACCCATAAATATCCAGTTACCAGTGAAACAAACAAAGGTAAAGTTTCGTTTGTCGATGTAATTGGACATACAACTATCTGGGGGAAAACAATTACCGAAAAATATTTACTTTTTCCAATTTCTGAAAATGAAAGGCAAAGAAATCCAAAATTGACACAAAACCCAGGTTATTAGTATTAACATCAACCCATTGTAACCAAATGCTATTTCTGATATTATCAAATGCTTACGTCCCTCTCTTTTACTAATTCTGTATTTGTAAGTTTTGGGATTTCAGTTCCGGTTATTTCAATCTAATTCTTCACAACTAATTGATCCTCTCTTTTTATTTCCATAAAAATAATTTGTCCTATTATTTCTCAATATTTTAGTCAATTGTATAAGTTGTTTCGTAATTGCTGAATCTTTTAAAAGTTCAAACCACTAATGTTTGCTTGAATTATTGCGTGTAAACTATTATTGTTCAATAGTTTAATATTCCACTAATCTAATAAATTCATTTTATTGTTCAACCTGATGAGTAAATAGTATTTGACATTCGTACTACTATAAGTAATTTGATTTGGTCACTATAAATAATCCGAATATCATAGATTTGGTTAGTTAGTTAGTTAGTTTAAAACCGCCTGTAAACCGGGCGGTTTTACAGAAATAAAAAACAACAAATAAACATATTGATAGTAACAACATATAAAAATAAAAAAAACCATTGGAGAATAAACTAATCACATCAATAAATGAAGAAGATATATTTATCGTCAGGCTATACAAAACAAATTCTATTTTAAATGGAAAAAGATTCAATTAGAAAGTTATCAGGATTGGTTAACATAATTTGATAAAACCCCGGGATTTTCTTCTCTTGAATAAAAAACCAGTAATACAAAGAATTAATACAACAGCTAATTAATCTAAAAAAGGAGGTGCTAATGATCTAAATACCTGAATAAGAAAAGCAGGAAGGTGTGGATACACTAACCAGCACATTTGTTTCGAAAAAAAGGTGGAAAGCCACCTATAATACTATTAATCAAAACATTTAAATTTATGTATAAAAATGAGATTAATTCTTTTCTGCTGTGCAGAAAAGTAAAAAAATTATTATCAACTATGAAACTTGCAATCTTACTAATATGTTTAATGCAGGTCTCGGCAGTTGCTAATGGTCAACAACAAAAAACTATTTCAGGGAATGTCGCCTTAAACGGAGACCCACTTCCAGGGGTAACAGTAGTTGTGAAAGGAACTATCCAGGGAACCGTAACAGATGTTGACGGAAATTATTCCATAACATCTGTTCCCGATAATGCTACACTTGTATTTTCGTTTCTTGGGATGATCTCTCAGGAAATAAGTGTTGCCGGACAAACTCAGATTAATGTAGCAATGGCTCAAGATTTCATCGGTATTGAAGAGGTTGTTGCAATAGGATACGGAACTATGAAAAAAAGTGACCTTACCGGTTCTGTGGCCAGTGTAACACCGGAACAACTGGTTGACAGGCCTCTTATTAACGTTGGACAAGCCCTGCAAAATAAAATTGCAGGAGTTCAGGTAATTAAGCAATCTACCGGAGCACCGGGTTCCAGTCCACAAATTAGGATCAGGGGTACAAACTCCATTCAAACCAATGCTGATCCCCTATTTGTAGTGGATGGGATTGTTGGTGTGAACAATGCCTTGCAAAACATCAATCCTCAAGATATTGCGAGTTTAAATATTTTAAAAGATGCATCAGCTACTGCTATCTACGGTACACGCGGGGCAAACGGTGTTATTATTATAACAACCAAGAGAGGGGCTGTAGGCGATATAAGGGTAAACTATAATGGTTCGGTTTCAGTTGGTATCATGACAAGACATAACTATACTGTTACAGCTGATCAGTTTATGTACCTCTATGAGCAGGCATTTACCAATACGCCAAAATATGGTACACTGAAACAAGAAAAAGATTTCCGTGGTCCCAATGCAGCAGGGGCATCATGGTCAGAAATGCCATGGTTGTTTGAGAAGGTTCCACAAGGTAGCTACTTTATGGATTTTATTGGCAACGATGGAAATTACTATAAACCGAGATTTTATACAAACTGGGAAGATGAAGCTTTCAGTACTTCCCTTTCACATAACAACCATGTTGATGTGAGCGGTGGAACGGAAAAAGCAAAATACTCTTTCACCCTTGGCAACACCAACGAAAATGGACTTATGCTTGAATCATACAACAATCGCATTAATACAAGAATGACCTTGGATCTTGAACTATCCAAATGGCTTGAAATGAGTGTCAATATAGCATATTCACGTACTGATCGTGCGAGGGGTGACGATCAAACCAGAACTGTCTCAGAAACATGGCCTATTCTACCAGCGAATCGATACCCTGATGAAGAGATATATGGAATATATGCCGGGAAATATGCTACCGGCAGGGATTTTAATGTTGGTGAGAACTGGAGAGGTATAAATTATGTAATGGAAGAGCAGGATGGCTATTACCTTGACAACCAACTTACCGGGAGTGTTGTGCTGAATGCAAAAATAACAGAAGACCTGAGCTTTAAAACCGACCTCTCGGTAGATAACAGAAGTACAAACAGTAGATGGGCCAGGGGAACCTATCAGGGTAACAGGACTGCAGAAGCAAGAGGAAGTAATCAGTTGTGGCAGTATTGGCAGAACCAAAACTATTTCAACTATAACAAAACAATAGGTGATCATGTAATAACCGGTATGCTTGGGCTTTCATGGTCTGAAAATTTATATGACGCCGTAGAAGCACGAGCCTATAATTTTTCTTCAAATTTTTACTCCTGGAATAATTTACACGCAGGCACGAATACACCAAGGGTATATTCCAACAATTCCAGGGGAGCATTAAACTCCTATTTTACTCGTGCTACGTATAGCTATCAGGGCAAATATATGTTAACAGCAACTGGTCGAATTGACGGTTCTTCTAAATTTGGGTCGAACGAGAAATATGGTTTCTTCCCTTCTATTGGTGGTGCCTGGAGGATATCTCAAGAGGGGTTTATGGCCGACAGTAACACAATATCTAACCTTAAATTGCGTGCTAGTGCCGGACAAACGGGTAACCAGGAAATTGGTAGTTTTGTAACGCAAAGGTATGTTAATTCAACTAGTGTTATTATGGGAGACGGCTTACATGCAGGTCTTTATCCTGGTTCTACCGGTAACAATGACCTTAAATGGGAAACAACAACACAGTATGATTTAGGTTTGGATCTTGGCCTGTTAGAAAATAGGATTAACTTTGTTCTGGATGTGTATTATAAGATGACAGATGACATGTTA
>JAKIST010000108.1 GCA_021648495.1 Draconibacterium sp. | reverse complement strand
GGGTTGTTTCCAGAGAGCCAACAGAGTGTTTCTGGTCAGTTGCAATGGCAGAATAATTTTTCTGGCCGAGGAATTCTTCCCGACAATCTGTTGCAGGCACTTAAGCTTAAAGGGGACTTCAAACTGCAGCAGGGGACAGCTAAAGGCTCCCCCTTGCTTGAACAGTTGGCTGGTTTCTTCTCACTTCGGCATTATCCATAATATCGTCGTGCAGAAGGGTGAAGTTGTGAAAAACTTCGATTGCAACTGCTGCCGGAAGGGCTTCTTTAATACTATCGGAAAACAAATTGTAGCTCAATAATAAAAGTACCGGGCGCAATCTTTTTCCTCCTATTTTAAGCGAGTATTCTACAGGACTGTATAAATTTTTCGGATTTAGTTCTCCCAATACTTCAGCTCGGTTTTTAATTTCATCATTCACAATTCTTTGAAGTTCTTCAACTGAATACATTTTACTTTTCTTTGTTTTTTGAATGTGAAATTTCCAGTTCATCTAAATCAATATCCTCTTCCTCGTTGTAAATTTGAAGAAGTGGTTCTTTAAACGATTTATTTGTGGTCAGCCTATCGAGGGTCAAGAGCAACGAGGGCAGTAAAATTAGATTAGAAGTTACAGCAATTAGCAAGGTTAACGATACCAAAATGCCCATTGCCTGTGTTCCCCCAAAACTTGAAAGGGTGAAAATGCCAAATCCAAAAAACAGAACAACAGAAGTGTAAAACATACTAACCCCGGTCTCTTTTAAAGCAAGTGCTACCGATTTTCGAATGTCCCAATTTGTTGCGTTTAATTCTTGACGGTATTTGGCAAGAAAATGAATGGTATTGTCAACCGAAATACCGAATGCAATGCTGAACACCAAAATGGTTGAGGCCTTAATCGGAATGTCGGCAAAGCCCATAATTGCTGCTGTAAAAACAAGTGGGATTACATTGGGGGTTAGCGACATAATTACCATTCTCCACGACGAAAACATCAATGCCATAAAAGCGGAAATAAGAAGGATGGCCAATGCCAGGCTGGCAAATAAATTTTTCAACAAATATTGGGTTCCTTTAAATACTGTAATGCTCGATCCGGTAATGGTTACATCGTATTTGGCGGGTGGAAAAATAGAGTCGATTTGCGTGTTAAAATCGGCATATAACTCTTCCATTCGGTTTATACCAACATCTTTTAACCGATAACTGATACGTGTTATTTGATGTGTACTGTCTAAAAATGAGTGCAATAACTTGGCATTCTCATTGCCAGTTGAGACATATTGTAAAATAAAATTTTTCTCGCGGTTATTGGGTAAGCTGTAAAATTTCTCCCGCCCATTGTAAAAGGCTTGTTTCGAAAATTTTAATAGGTTTAAAACCGATGTAGCGGGCGAAAGTTCGGTGTAAACTTCCAGCTTCTTTTCCAATTGGTCGATTTTCTTGAAAGTGCTTATTTGCATTGCACCCTCGGGCTTTTTCGTATCAATCATTATTTCAAGTGGCATCAATCCATCGAAATTATTTTCGAAGAACTTCAAATCAACATAAACCGGGTCGCTTTTAGGAATATCGTCAACTACATATCCCGAAGTTTTCATTAATGTTATTCCGTAAATTCCCACACAAAGAATAACTATTGTAGTAATGTAAACTGCTTTTCTGTGGTACTGGGTAATTTTCATCAACTGCTCGATAACGCGGTTAATAAATTTGCTTTCTAAATGGCGGACATGCTTCGAGGATGGTGGTTCGATGTAACTAAAAATTATGGGTATCAACAACAACGAAAGTATAAATAAGCCTAAAATATTTAATGAAGCAACTATCCCGAATTGTTTAAGGATATCGCTTTTAACAATAATAAATGTCGCAAAACCAGAAGCTGTAGTTAAATTGGTAAGAAAAGTGGCATTCCCTATTTTTATTATTACCCGTTGTAGTGCTTTTATCTTATTTCCATGGCTTACGTATTCATGATGGAATTTGTTCAACATGTAAATACTGTTGGGAATTCCAATTACGATGAGCAAAGGTGGAATCATTCCCGACAAAATCGTAATTTTATATCCAAATAAATGTAACATCCCCAAAGACCAAACTACCCCAATTAGCACAATTAGCACAGGAACAAGTACAGCTTTAAAAGAACGGAAGAAAATAAAAAGTACGATAACACAAATGAATAATGCCAAGGCACTAAAAAGGTATAACTCTTTTCTTATTTTAATGGCATTGACAACACGGATATAGGGAAGTCCCGAGTAGTGTAATTTTACATTTTGCTCTCTTTCAAACTTCTGGCACATTTGCTGAATCGACAAAACCATTTTCTCCCGTGCTTTGGTTTTCATCTTGTCTTTGTTCACGGTAATCGCCAGTAAATAAGTATTGGTTTTTTCGTTATAAACCAACTTTCTGTAAAAAGGCAACTCCTTAAACTTTTCAGCAAACCCGTCGAGTTCTTTTTGGTTTGAAATAGTGTCGGGGAAAACCATTTCAACCTCAAAACGTTTCTCTTTTGTATTTTTTTTGAGGTTGTAAGTATTGCAAACCGACAAAAGGTTTTCAACACCCTCAACTTCGGTTAGTTCCTTGCATAAGTTTCTCCAATCTTGAAATTCATCTAATTGAAAGAAATTTGAATCCTGGATACCCACTAAAATAAGGTTTCCCTCTTCACCAAAAACATCAACAAATTTCTGGTAATCTTTATATGCCTTGTCTTTTTTAGGAAGAAGCGAGGCATATTCATACGACATTTCAACTTTCCTTGCATGGTAGCCCAAAAAAATTGTAATAGCTGCTAAAACGGTGAGTAAAAGTATCTTATTCCTAAGTATGATGTGAGAGACCTTAAGCCACATAAAATCAAATCTTTATAATCGCACGAAAATAAGACAATTTATCGGATAATAAAAAGAGGGTCACCGCTATCCCAGCGATTTATCCTTCCGAAAAAATAAAACAAAAAGCTTAACTTTGCCGCCTAAATTTCAATATTGATGGAGAGAAGAGATGTGGAAATAATGGCACCGGTTGGTTCGTACGAATCGTTAATGGCAGCTATTCAGGGAGGGGCCGGTTCGGTTTATTTTGGTATTGAACACCTGAATATGCGTTCGCGATCAGCAAATAATTTTACCCTCGACGATTTAAAAAAAATAGTTGGCGTTGCTTCAAAAAATAAGGTCAAAACCTATTTAACTTTAAATGTTGAGATTTTCGATGGAGAAATTCAATTGATGAACGAGGTTGTTTTTGCTGCAAAAAAAGCTGGCGTTTCTGCTGTAATTGCTGCCGATGTTTCCGTTATTCAGTACGCCCGTTCCATGGGTTTAGAAGTTCATATTTCTACACAGGTAAACATTACAAATATTGAGGCAGTTAAGTTTTATTCCAATTTTGCCGATGTGGTAGTGCTTGCCCGCGAAATGAATTTGGGTAGGGTAACCGAAATCAGCAATCAAATAAAAGAGGGGCAAATTAAAGGTCCGGCAGGTGAATTAATGCGCATTGAAATGTTCTCGCACGGAGCACTTTGTATGGCAACCAGTGGGAAATGTTACCTCAGTTTGCACGAAATGAATTCATCGGCAAACCGAGGCGCATGTCTGCAAACTTGCCGGCGCGCTTATACTGTTACCGACAAAGAAACCGGTGCCGAACTTGAAATCGACAACGAATATATCATGTCGCCCAAAGATTTAAAAACCATCCATTTTTTGAATAAAGTTTTGGATGCCGGTGTTTCGGTTTTAAAAATTGAAGGGCGTGCCCGTTCTGCCGAATATGTTAAAACCACCGTTGAATGTTACCGCGAAGCTGTTGATGCCTATTTTGAAAATGATTTTACTAATGACAAAATTGAAGATTGGAACAACCGGCTCGCTTCTGTTTTTAATCGCGGCTTCTGGGACGGCTACTATCTTGGGCAACGCTTGGGCGAGTGGAGCAGCAATTATGGTTCGCTGGCAACAAAACGAAAAATGTACATTGGAAAATGCACCAACTTCTTTAATAAAATACAAGTAGCTGAATTCAAACTCGAAACCAATAATTTGAAAGTTGGCGACGAAATTACTATTTCAGGACCAACTACCGGAGTAGTGCAAACTACAGTTACCGAAATCCGTGTTGATCTTGATGCCGTGGAAGAGGCAAAAAAGGGCGAACGGATTTCCATCAAAACAGATACAAAAATCCGGCGTGCCGATAAACTTTACAAAATGGTTGATGCCAAAGAAGTGAGACAACGGGGAGCCGGACTTTCCTAAGTCCGACAAAAAGAACCGTTCTTTCTTTTCACAGTTGAGAGAGAACGGTTCTCTTTTCCCATTACCATTTCTTGTAAAAAATATTCAGTGGATCTGTGAGAAGTTTTATCCGCTAAGCGATCCGTAACAGCTAATCTCCGACTTGGAAAGTCAAAGTCCCAGGGAGCCGGACTTTCCTAAGTCCGACAAAAAAAAGAACCGTTCTTTCTTTTCACAGTTGAGAGAGAACGGTTCTCTTTTCCTCAAGACCATTTCACCTAAAAAAAATCGGTAAATCTGTTACATTCGCAATTCAAAATTCCAACCTCGTTTTTTTTAATAATATTTTACTCGCCTGTAACAATAAAAACCTATATTTGCAAATGTCTGAACATTTGAACAATTATGAACATCAAAATTGATCATTCGAGCAAACTTCCACTGCACTTTCAGGTTGAAGAGTTATTGCGGAAATTGATTGAACAAGCAAATTACAAAAAAGGAGAGTTCCTTCCTGCTGAGGTGGAACTGGCCAAACAACTTGGTGTGAGCCGGAATACAATCCGGCAGGCAACAAACAAATTAGAGTACGAGGGATTGATTGTTCGTAAAAAAGGCTACGGGACCAAAGTAGCCGAAAAATCATTTACAACTCAATTAGATAGTTGGCAGTCGTTTACTCAGGAAATGAATGAAAAGGGAATTGCGTTCACTAATTTTTTGATAGCGGCTGATTGGGTCGGGTGCGACGAAAAAATAGCTACATTTTTTAACATCCCGAATAAAACTAAAGTTGTTCGGCTTTCAAGGTTGCGGGGCGATGAAAACGGGCCATTTGTATATTTTGAAAGTTATTTTCATCCACGAATTGGAATTTCAACCAAGTGTGATTTTAATCGGCCACTTTACGAATTACTGGAGGATCAATTCAATATTCAGGCTACCGTTTCACGCGAAAGGATAAAAGCCCGGCTCGCCACAAAAATTACCGCCAAGCGTTTAAAGATAAAACAAGGCGAACCAATAATGATCCGCGAGCGTTTTGTAAGTGGAGTTGGCGACAAACCCGTTGAATATAACATCGGCTTTTATATTGCCGAAAAATTTACTTATTCAATTGAAATTAGAAAATAATGGAAAAAATAGCAATGGGAACCGACATTGGGGGCAGCCACATTACCTGTCAGCTTTTCGATTTAAATACAAACAGATTAATAGCCAATTCTAAGGTAAGGATTTCGGTTGATGGAAAGGGTTCCAAGGAGTCGATTCTGAAAAACTGGGTGAAAGCTATTCAAAAAACAGCTTCAAAAATAGGATTTAAAAATTTAACGGGAATTGGTTTTGCAATGCCCGGCCCGTTTGATTACAAAAATGGTGTGGCCTGGTTTGATGAAAACGTAGATAAATTTCACAACTTACATGGTGTTGATGTTAAGGCCGAATTACTTACACGCCTTGATTTGCCAGCCGATTTTCCTATCCGGTTTTTAAACGATGCCGCCAGTTTTGCTGTTGGTGAGGCAAATGTTGAACCTGCTTCAAAACACAAGCGGATTATCGCTTTAACCCTCGGGACCGGATTTGGTTCAACATTCATAAAAAACGGCCTGCTCGTTGCCGGAGAAGATGGAATTCCCGATGATGGTTTTTTGTATCATGTTCCATTTCAAAATTCCATTGCTGATGAATATTTTTCTACCCGCTGGTTTCTAAATGAGTATAAAAATGTAAAAGGGGTAGAAATTCTGGGTGTAAAAGAGCTGGCAGAATTAGCAAAAACAGATTCCTTTGCAATTGGTTTATTTAAAATTTTTGGAAAGAATTTGGGTGAATTTTTGATTCCCTGGATTCAAAAATTTAACGCCGGTTGTATCGTTTTGGGCGGAAATATTTCAAAGAGTTTTCCGCTTTTCGAACCCGCTTTTACAACCGAACTCAAAACTGAGAAACTCAAAATTAAAATTATTATCACTGAACTGGATGAAAATGCCGCATTGATTGGAAGTGCGCGGCTTTGCGACGAAAATTTTTATGAAAAATTAGTTGAAAAAGGGTTATAGTAAATATTTGTTACAAATGAATTTAAATTCAGGGGATTTGTATGTTTATAGAAAGTTGTGTGTTTTGGAAATACGACCCTGGACAGGGTCGGACAGAAATCTAATGATTGTTTTCTATAAACATTTGATACCTCTGGTATCAATTTCGTAAATCGCTGATTATAAAACTTAAACAGAATAAAAATTATAATATGATGAAGTACATTTTTTTACTTTTCAGTTTGTTCCTTCTTTTTTCGTGTAACAAAAAAACTGAAAAAGAAGAGATTTTTAATGCTGTTCAATATGTCGATCCGCAAATTGGTTCGGTGCACGGGCGATGGTTTTTTTACACACCTGCCGCGCTTCCGTTTGGAATGGCAAAACTGGCGCCACATACAAACGCGTACGAAAGTTTGGGAAGCTGGTTGCCGGGCGGTTACGACGATCGCCAAACATCAATCGAAGGGTTTGGCCATTTTCATGAATTCCAAATTGGAGGTGTTGTTGTAATGCCAACAGTTGGCGAATTGAAAGTGGTTCCCGGAACACTTGAAAATCCGGATGCAGGTTACCGCTCGCGCTTTGATAAAAAAGACGAGCATGCTGAACCGGGTTACTATTCAGTTTTATTGAAAGATTATAATATTAAAGCTGAACTAACCGCAACCGAGCGGGTTGGGTTTCACCGTTATACTTTCCCGCAATCCGAAAATTCAAGATTGATTTTTGACATTGGGCACAAACAGGGAGAAAGTAGCGATGTTACCGAAGCTAAGGCGCAATTGGTAAATGGGAATGAAGTTGAAGGTTCTGTTGAAACCAATCCCGAATACGTAAAATTTTGTGATCCCGGAAATCGGGTTAAAATGTATTTT
Organism: Draconibacterium sp.; assembly: GCA_021648495.1. GTDB lineage: Bacteria > Bacteroidota > Bacteroidia > Bacteroidales > Prolixibacteraceae > Draconibacterium. The sequence continues at coordinate 4,726 of JAKIST010000108.1, read as the reverse complement.
GTTGCCCGACTGAGCAAAACTCCCAAAAGTGTTGGAACTTTTCAGGACTCAATCGTACACGAAAACCAGTTGTCAACAAAAGGCATTCGAAATGGAATTTACCTGACATTCAAAACCAAAGCAAGTGAAGTAGTTGAAATGCAGGTAGGGCTTTCATATACAAGCATTGCAAATGCCAGACTGAATCTAAAAACGGAAGCGACAAATATTTCCTTTGATGAGGTGCACAAAACTGCCACTAAAAAATGGAATGAAATGTTGGGCAGGATTCGGGCAGAAGGAAATCAGCCCGATAATTTGAAAAAATTCTACACCGGTTTGTACCATGCACTACTTGGCCGTGGTTTGGCGAGCGATGTAAACGGACAGTACAAATTAAATGGAGAGGGAGTTGGCCAGATTCCATTAGATGAAAACGGCTTACCAGAACATAATCATTACAATACCGATGGAATTTGGGGTGGTTTCTGGAACCTGAGCCAATTGTGGGCGATGGTTTACCCCGATTATTTTAGCCAGTACATTCAATCGAATATAGATTTTTACAAAGAAACCGGCTGGTTGCACGATGGCGAAGCTGCCGGTGCTTACACGAATGGTGTTCAAACTAATTTTCAGGGATTACTGATTGCATCGGCTTACAACTGTGGCATTCGTGATTTCGACTGGAAAACCGGTTATCAGGCAGCCCTGAAAAATGAGATTGATTCCAGCGGAAGAAATCTTGGAAACGGGAAATATGATTTAAATCGTTTTCTCAAACTCGGTTACGTTCCCTATGAAAATTATACCGTTTCAAACGGTTGGGTGTTTAATTTTGGGGCATCGCACACGCTGGAATACGCATTCAGTTCGTATGCAGTGGCGCAAATGGCAAAGAGCCTGGGCAAAACCGACGATTATAAAACATTGATGAAACAGGCGGATTACTGGAAAAATCTTTTCGATCCGGAAACAAAGTTTATCCGTCCCAAACTACCGAATGGAGAGTTTATTAAAGATTTCGACCCCATGAAACCCTGGGATGGTTTTCAGGAAGGAAACGCGTTTCAATATACATGGTACGTTCCGCATGATCCGGCAGGTTTGATAGAAAAACTTGGTTTGAATCTTTTTAACGAAAGGCTTGAAAAAACATTCGGTGAAAGTCAGAAATCGGGTTTTGGCGGGGGCAAGGAAATCGACAGTTTTTCGGGGGTTGAAAAGTTATACAATCAGGGAAATCAACCTTGTTTGCACCAATCGTGGTTATTTAATTATTCTGGCAAACCGTGGCTCACGCAAAAATGGACGCGCACCATTTGCAATGAATTTTACGGAACCGAACCCCTGCACGGTTACGGTTTTGGGCAAGACGAGGATCAGGGGCAACTTGGTGCCTGGTATGTAATGGCTGCATTGGGATTGTTCGATGTTCAGGGACACGCCTCGGCAAACCCCACTTTTCAATTTGGCAGCCCACAATTTAAAAAGGTAACAATTCAACTTTCAAATAATCCTGACAAAAAACTCATCATCGAAACTGAAAATAACTCAATGCAAAATATGTTTGTTCAGAGTGTAAAATTTAATGGAAATGCAATCGAAAACTGCTGGATTAACAGAGCAGAATTAATGCAGGGCGGAATATTAAAATTTGAAATGGACTCAATACCAAATAAAAATTGGGGAGTTGGAATACCGCCTCCTTCGATGAGTGACAATCATTAAAATATAAATACTTATGTTGAAATTAAAAACAAAAAATACTGTTTACCTTATCCTTTTCAACGGCACAGGTTACAGAGCGACCCAGACCAGTCGGTTGAGAAAATCTGGTGTATGGAGGTCGTTTTATGGATAGGTTTCTGTTTATGCCCGACCTCGGAGGAATGACATCGGATACCTGGGGAGCAAAAAATGTAAATCAAAGAGATATCAACAATGGCATAGAGGATGACAAATGGTCGTACTGGGGTGGTAATTCGCGGTTGATGCCCGATGGGAAGTATCATCTTTTTGTCTGCCGCTGGCCGGAGAACTCACCCGGAGGGCATACAAATTGGCCGCAATCTGTGGTGGTACACGCAGTGGCAACCAACCCTTATGGTCCTTATAAAGTAGTAGGAGAGGTAGGAAAAGGGCATAATCCGGAATGGTACATTTCCAACAGCGGAAAAATTGTAATTTACGTTATTGGCGGATATTATGTTTCGGATAATATTAACGGCCCATGGGAACATAAAGAATTTGATTTAGACAAAAGAGACAGAAAAATCATTGAAGGACTTTCGAACCTCAGTTTTGTCAAGCGGGAGGATGGTTCTTTTCTAATGGTTTGCCGTGGAGGAGGAATCTGGATCAGTAAAGATGGTCTTTCTACCTGGAATCAGGTAACCGATAAAAGAGTTTATCCACCTGTTGACAGTCGTTTTGAAAACCCTGTAATTTGGAAAACCAATGTTCAATATCACCTTATTGTAAACGACTGGTACGGCCGTATTGCGTGGCATTTGAGATCTAAAGACGGAATACATTGGAAAACCGATGCCGGCGAGGCTTATCTACCCGGTATTGCAAAATATAAAAATGGAATTATTGAAGACTGGTTTAAATTTGAACGTATAAAAGTGTTACAGGATAATTACGGAAGAGCAATTCAAGCTAATTTTGCCGTTATAGACACATTGAAAAATCAGGATAAATCGAATGATACTCACAGTTCAAAAAATATTATTATCCCATTAATGCCGGGCAAACTGCTAACGGTTCTAAATAAAAAACCGATTACAGAAAACACAAAGACCATTAAACTTTTGATAGAAGCCGAACCGGGTTTTGACCCGTACAACGATATTGATTTTACAACACTGCGATTTGGAGTACCGGAAGTAGTGGACTTTGGAAAAGGATGCAAAGTTAAAGATATAAAGAAAAAAGGCGATGATGTTGTGATTGTTTTTTACGGAGAAAACAACGGATTTACAGAAGATAATTTTGCAGGGAAACTGTTGGGAAAAATAAAAATGGAGAATTGGTTTTCGGGTACTCGCATTTGCCCGGAGTTAAGTATATCGAACCATTTTTGTCGGCCGGAAAGCCGAAAATTATATACAATGGTAAAGGACTAAGTATTGTTATTGAAAATTTCGGACAGGTAAGTTCCCAAAAGACAACGCTTAAAGTCTTTAAAATATCGGGAGATAAGAATATTGAAATTGCAAAAACTACAATTCCATCAATAAAACCTTATCAAAGTAAAACTTTTGAATTAAATACAAGTGCCGACTTGAACGAAAAGGATAATAGTAAGTTCTTGATTTATTTCAATAAAGGAGAAGAAAATGAAGAAGTTAACCATTTTATAAATTAATACTAAATTCTGCTTCAATGTTAAAAACTACCGGACTGTTTGTACTCCTGTTGATAGCAACAATCACATTTGCTCAACAAAGTAAGATTGATCTCTCGGGAGAGTGGCAGTTCGCAATGGACTCCTTGAATGTAGGTGAGCAGGAACAATGGTACAACAAAGATCTGCCTGATCATATTCATCTTCCCAGTACAATGGATGAGGCCGGCTACGGAAAACCGCATATCCCCGAAACTCTTTTATGCAATGGCAAACCGGAGATATGGCAGTTGGCGAGGAAACACTGTTATACCGGTGTTGCCTGGTATCGTAAGAGTGTTGATATTCCTAAGGAGTGGAGAGGTAAGCAGATTAAACTGTTTTTTGAACGTTCGATGTGGCAGGTGAAATTATGGATTAACGGTAGATATGTGGGTGAACAACACAGTTTGAGTAAACCCGGAACTTTTGATATTACCTCATTTTTAAAGCCGGGCAAGAACATAATTGCAATGTCGGTGGATAACTCGCCCTATGTTCATCTCGGTTCATGGAGCCACGGATATTCTGACGGAATCCAAACGATATGGAACGGCATTGTAGGGAAAATTGAGATGATAGCCAAAGATAACATTCATTTGAGTAATGTCAGGGTTTATCCATCGTTTAAAGATCAAAAGCTAAAAGTCAGATGTAATGTGATTTCAGTGGCTAACAAAAATCAAAAGGGACAACTGAAATTCACCGTAAGTGATGATTTAGGTAACATCATTCTAACAAAGAAAGAGAAGGTAAAACTTTGTGGCGATACAAGTACGTTTGAAGTTGTGATAGACCTTGAGAATAAATTAAAAAAGTGGGATGAGTTCTCGCCCGAACTGTATCACCTGAATGTATCTTCATCTTTTGCAAAAGATAAAGATTCTGAATCTGTAAGATTTGGCTTGCGGGATGTAGAGGCCGTTGACGGCCGGTTTGTTGTTAACGGAAACAGAATCTTTATGCGGGGAGAGCATGATGCCGGAAGTTTCCCGTTGACCGGATATCCCTCTATGGAAAAAGAGGACTGGCTTAGAATCTTTAAAATCGGTAAGGATTTCGGGTTTAATCACTGGAGGTTTCATTCATGGTGCCCTCCCGAAGCAGCATTTGAGGCTGCTGATGAAACAGGAATCTACCTGCAGCCGGAGCTGCCGCTTTTCTCTCAGGACTGGGAGCATACACTGGTAGGAACAGATAAAGCCCGGGATGAGTTTTTGTTTTCAGAACTTAAAAGGGTTCTTGATTCATACGGAAACCATCCCTCTTTTGTGTTTATGTGTATGGGAAATGAGTTAAGGGGTGACCATAAAGTTCTGGAGAGATGGGTGAGGTATGGGAGATCATACGACCCAA